>CAYFMI010000051.1:0-30705 GCA_964344175.1 uncultured Anaerolineales bacterium | reverse complement strand
GCTTTACAAAACGATTGTTTTTATCCACAAGGAGGATGAAATGAAATATCCAGTCTTAAAACCGCTCATTTGGTTCGGTGCTTTTATTGTTGCTGTCGGTTTAGCTTGTGGGGCGCCTGCCCCCGCATCAGAGCCAACTGAAGCCCCTATTCAGGTGCCGGCTGAACCAGCAGAAACCAAGCCGGTCGAGCAGCCTGCGGAGCCGGCCCCGGCTGCTTCTGGTGCAGTCTCCAATCTTCAAGATGTGCGCGGCGCGGTTATTCAAATTGAAGCCGAAGGCACATTTGTCGATTTTGAGGGCGCTTACTTGGGAGCCGGGCGCGGCTCTGGGTTTATTATTGACCCTTCAGGGCTGGCGGTTACCAATAACCACGTGGTCACGGGCGCTGCGCTTGTAAAAGTGTGGATCGGTGGCGATACCACGAAGACCTACAATGCCCGTATCGTAGCTGTTTCTGAGTGTTCTGATCTGGCGATTATCGATATTGATGGTGATGGTTTTCCGTTTTTGGAGTGGTATATCGATCCCATCAATGTGGGTTTAGAAGTGTACTCCGTGGGATTCCCGCTAGGAGAGACCGAATATACGTTGACGAAAGGTATCGTATCGAAGGAAAACACCAGCGGAGAGACCGATTGGGCCTCCGTTGATGCCGTTATCATGCACGACGCGACGATCAATCCGGGCAATTCGGGCGGACCTTTGGTGACCGCAGATGGTAAGGTTGTGGGTGTTAATTACGCGGCTTATGCTGCGGCAAATCAATACTTTGCTGTTGGACGCGAAAAAGCTGTCCCGATTATCAATGAACTTAAAGCGGGCCGTGATGTCGATTCAATCGGCGTGAATGGACAGGCCATTACGTCTGACGATGGCTCAATATCTGGGATTTGGGTTGCCTCGGTCGAGTCGGGTTCTCCGGCAGATCGCGTTGGCATTATCGGCGGCGACATTATCATGAGCCTGGAAGATCATCCCGTGGGCGCCAATGCCGTAATGTCCGACTATTGTGACATCATCCGTACCCACAGCGCTACCGATACGATGTCGATTGAAGTGTATCGCTATGATACCGATCAGATGTTAGCCGGGCAGCTCAACGGCTCATCTCTGGTGGTGACTTCGACAGGTTCAGCCGGGACAAGTTCGGGTGCAAATACGGGCGGTACCACGACGGGGGGTGCAGCTGTATCGGGCGATTTCATGGCACTCTCCGATGATCTGGGCGCTTTGTACATTGAGGTGCCTTCCTGGTGGAACGATGTCAGCGGCCAAATGTGGGAAGCAACCTGGAAAGCAAACCTGAATTTCCAGGCTGCTAACATTGTTGCCGCACCCAGCCTTGATGATTTCTACAGCTATTGGAGCGCTCCGGGTGTTGACTTCGCGGCTTCTGCCGATTGGGGCAAGATTGGCGGCTACGTTCAGTTGCTCGATGATGCTGCTTTCACATGGTATGAAGGCAATTGCGAAAAGACCGGGCGCTATGATTACGAAGATGTCAAATTCGAAGGGCGCTTTGATGTTTGGGATTGCGGCATTGATGCCGATGTGATCGTGTTGGGTGCGCGCCCGATTTCCGATCCTTTTGCTTATCTGGTTTTGTTGCAGATTCAGTTAGGTGAAGATTGGGGCGATTCGGATGGCGCAATCGAAGATCGCATTAGCGAGACCTTTGATATTGTGAGCACGCTTCCATAGTTACATTTTCAGATAAATAAGAAACACAAAGCGGGGCAGCACATCTTACGTGCTGCCCCGCTTTTTTAACAGTGAACAAAATTAGGAGTCCCGGTGAGCCGGGTGCGTTCAAAAATTATTGGCTCATTAACAGTTGGTAGCGTGCCATCAGCGCGTTGTAAATATAGTTTGACCACATCATAATCACGCGGTCTTGACCATAGCTGTGGCTACCATAGGTTTGAATAATCAGGCGCCCATCGACGCAGACAACGGCTGTGGCATAGCTATCTTCGATGGCTGAACGCGCTCCCCACAAGAGTTGTGCATCACTGCCGGGGCGTAATCTCAAAAGATCGCCGAGATCAAAAAAGTCCCATTGCCAATTGTTGGTCGGGTTGGTCAGCGAAATACCCTCGTTCGGGACATGGTGAATTGGGTGACCGCCATTAATTGGAAAGAGCAATTGTTTATCAAGTGGTATGTTGATCCAATCCGATTGATATTCCACACCGCAGCGCCCTAGAATTGTGGCAATTTTTCCGGCTGCAATATCATCGATATTCCACTCCTCGATGATTACAGAACTACCCGCATTCAATGCGTCATTAAGGTAAACGTAGAATTCGCCCGAAACATTTTCCCTGGCTTCTTTGGCCGAGATAATGAGATCCCAACCTTGCCCATCTGGACCGCCGGAGAGCAATTGAGTTTTGAAATGCCCTAGCGCGTCATCAACATCCACATAGTTGAGACTCATGGCATCTAAGGCTGGTTGGACATACCCCAGGAACGCCATATCCTCAAACAGCAAGATGTTAGCCGAGCGCATCCAGGTTTCGAATTCAGCCTGATTGAAAGATGCTTGCGCATCCCCTGGAGGTTGTTGCGATGATGTGTCTTCAGGTTGCTGTGTATTTGTGGGTTGGGGCGTGTCTGAAGGCTGCGCATTGATGGTCGCCTGAACATCCAGGGCGGCTTGTGTCAACACTTGGGCATCATGGGTGGCTTGCGCGTCCAGGGTTGCTTGCTGATCGGCCAGTTGCTTTTGCTGTTCAGCCTCAACCTCAGCATCCGCATCGGCTTGTGCGGTCAGGGTTTGATTTTGAGCGAATTGGGTAGCCTGAACATTGATGGCAACCTGAGTTTGGTTGCTACTCTCGGTAGATGGTGTGTTGCAGGCCAGCGCAACTCCAAAAACAAAGAGTATTCCCAGGCCGATAATGCGAAATGGCCTTGGGCGTGCAGACCGGCCAGTTTGTGAAGACGGATTCATTTCTCACTCCTCTACTAATGAATGATGAACCTGCTCAGGTTATTCTATACCAGGTTAACGTACCTTTGTGGTTAATTTTCGATGCTAAATGTCACCGAAATACTACTCTCATTCCCAGATAAATCCACCGCGTGGATGGTCAGCGTGTGTTCGCCAAGACGCGGCAGCCAGGGCAGCGCAAAAGGGGGCTGTGTTTGACTTTCGATTAGATGGCCGTCCAATAAATAGTCGATAGTTGCCAGCCCCAAATTGTCCGTGACCTGGACTTGGAAGGTAATAGGAACGGTCGCCTGATAATCGAAGATCTGACCGGCCACGGGATAGGCGATAGCTACTTCTGGTGGGGTGTTGTCTATGGTGACCTGAATGGTATGTGTATCTATGCGCTGGTCGCTGCGAATAACAATCAGTTGAACAGCATACAACCCATCAATACCGGCAGTGTCCCATGTTGCCAGGGTATTTTCAGTTACGGGGTTGGTGTTCACATCGCTAATTGCCAGCCAGTTTTGGGGGTTTAGGCCGTTGCCAATTTGCAGCCGGTACGATTCGAAATCCTCCCCCCCCGCCGTTCCTCGGATGGTGACTTCACCGCTCAAGTTGCTAAAAATCTCAGGAGAAATGATTTCTGCATCCGGAGAGGGGCTGGGCATGTGGATAATGTCGTATGATTCAGGCGGGGTGGGTAACTCGGCCTGAATCGCCCATTGGCTGGCTTCTGGCGGAACGAGCATGAATATCTGTTCTTCGATCAGTTCGGGTGGGGTGAAGACGGTTGCCAGGCGGCCCGTTTCGCGGTTGATTTGATAGCTGCGGAAAAGATTGTCAGCCTGGGTGGGTTCGTGGCCGCTGAGAAAGACATCGCTGACTACCGAAGGGCAATCATCGGTGGGCAACATGCCGGATGGGTCACAGACCGTTAATGTGCGAATGCCGGGAGGGGCATCCCAAACGGCGATGGGCAGGTCGCGGGCGGCATATTGAATCAGGGCGTGCCACAGGGACGCGGCAATCTTCTCTGGCAGCGCGCCAGCCTCGAGCGAGTCTGCTGTGCCCTGGCCGATCCATACACTGACGATTAATTGAGGGGTATAGCCGATTGTCCAAATATCATTTCCCTGAGTTGTGTGTCCAATTTTTGCTGCCGCGGGGCGTCCAATTTCTAACGGGTTAGGGTGTCCCAGGCTTTGCCAGCGAGCCGATTCATCGCTGAGCATGTGATTCATCAGGTAGGCCAATTGTGCGCTGGTGACCGGCTGGCTGCTTGGCAATTGGCCGGTCTGCCATTCGCGGCCGTGGGCGTCATACACTTGTAAGATCGCGATCGGTTCAATGGCGGTGCTTTCGGCATTTGCGACGGCTTGCCCGGCAAGGTTGCCCTGGTTGGCAAAAATTCCGTAGGCCTGGGTCATTTCGAGCAGAGAAACCTGACCGCCTTCCAGTAAAAACAGGCACGATGGACATTCGGGAATCACCGTGTGTTGGGGCAGCTCTGTCAGTGATGAGATGCCAAATTGTTCCAGGGTGCGCCATACGGTTTCAGCGCCGATTTGATTCATGGTAGCGAGGGCTGGGATCCGATAATCGTTTGCTAACGCTTCGCGCAAGCGCACCGGCCCCAGATAATCGCCATCTGGATTCGTGGCCTGGCTGATTTCTTCTGAAAACGTGGAAGGAATATCCCAGAGCAGGCTGGCCGGGTTGAAGCCGCGCGTGAAGGCGGTGAGATAAACGAAGGGAGAGAGCAGCGATCCTGGTGGGTGACCGGGCAGGTGGGCGGGGTCAAGCCCGGGGGTGGTTTCACCTACCAGGGCGAGAATCTCCCCGGAGAGCGGATCCATCACGATGACGTTGGCGTTTAGGCCGGAGAATGGCGCCTCGTTTCCAAGTGACAGCGTTGAGAGCAAACGCGCCGCTTCACAGGTGTCGGTAGAGACGGCCTGATCACCCAACTGAGCGATGTGAATCTGGCTGGTGCATAGGGCTTGTGCTTGCAGGTTGTAGTCTAATGTTGTGATGATATTGAAGCCGCCGCGTTCCAGCCGGTGTAAAGGAATGCTTGGTGCGAGATGCTCCCAGACCAGGCTGACAAAAGCAGGCGCGATACGCTCTTCTTCTGAGACCGGGGGGGCAAATATAACCTGGTCTTTGCGTGCTTTGGCCGCTTCAGATGTGCTAATCCACCCCTGTGAAGCCATGCTTTCGATGACCATTTGCCCGCGTTCCAGGGTGGTGTCCGGCGCATCTATGGGGTTGATGGTGGGAGTCTCGGCAACTGCAGTCAAAATCGCGGTTTCGGACAATGTCAGTTCGCTGGCGGATTTGCCAAAATAGGCTTGTGCAGCCGCGGCTGCTCCATAAATCTGATTGCCGTAATAGGCGCTATTGAGATACCACTCTAATATCTTCTCGCGCCCATACAATCGTGTGATCTGCGCCGCCAGCAGCCGCTCGCGGAATTCCCGGCGAATTCCAGGTGTTTCATTCCATATCAGCAAGTTGGATACAATTTGCTGCGCCAGGGAATTTTTGTCTTCGGGTTTTAAATTAATTGAGATGAAGCCGGGGTGTTCCCAAAAGGTGGGGTCCGTGTGGGCGATGGTCGCATGTATCAGGGTATCGGGGAGTTTTTCATCCGTCGATGCGCCGGATAAGGATAAGTACTGGCGCGTTTCTATGGCGGGGTTTTCCAGCTCAAGCAATATATGCTGCCCGGTTTTGTCGTAAAATCGGGTTGGCTGTAAGAGTAGCCCATCGGGGGGTTCGAGCAGTACGATCAGGTTTTCGTGTGAGGGAATGTCCACCGTTAGCGCGGCGTAAATGATTGTGACGCCGACGAAGAGAATGGCCGCAATAAGGCTCAAGGCGGTTGCACAGCCCAACCCTGACCGCCTGAGCAGTTTGTGATCGTATTTCTTTTTGCGGCGTTGCCGCGCCCGTAGAACTTGAGTGATTAAGGGCATAGCTGCATTGTACAATGAATTGGATGAAAAGCGAAGACATCCACATGCAACAAGGTTGCCCGCTATATCTTGTGCCCCCTTGTGTTGGGGGAGGTACACAAGATTACGTTGTTTGCATGCGTTGCTCGGCGATTTTTAGGATTTCTTGCGCCGAATAGATTGTACTCTCGCTGACTTCTCCGAGCATTTGGGCCAACTCTTGCAGGCGAATCTTCCCATCTATATGTTCGGCGCTGGTAATTGTGCGCCCATCGCTGATTTGTTTTTGAACGCGGAAGTGCTGATGTCCAAATGCGGCTAATTGAGGCAGGTGGGTAATGCATAAAACCTGATGCCCCTGCGCTAACTGCCAAAGTTTGTGCCCGACGATCGTGCCAACGCGCCCGCCAATACCTTGATCAATTTCATCGAAAATCAGAGTGGGGATGTGATCGGCACGCGCCAGCACATTCTTCATAGCCAGCATCAGGCGCGAGGTTTCCCCACCGGAGGCAACTTTTACCAATGGTTTGAAACCCTCGCCAGGATTGGTTTCGATGAGAAATTCGATGCGTTCATAACCATCTATATTGAAGGCCACTCGCTCCCCATTAGGCAGGGCGATGCCTTGTGGGTCGGGCGTAAACTGGAAATCGACCATAAAGCGCGCTCCCGACATGCGCAGATCGGCCAATTCGGTTTCGATGGCCTTTTGCATCAGGTCGGCTGCCGCGTGGCGTTTTTCAGAGAGCGCCTGCGCGCGTTGACCGAGTTCGAGCAACAGTTGCGATTCTTCGTGTTCGAGTTCGGCAATGCGCTCACTGGCATGGGTGATTGTGTCTAAATCTTGTTGGGCCTTGACACCAAAGGCTAGAATTTCTTCAATGCTGTCGCCGTATTTCCGCTTGAGGCTATTGATCAGATCGAGACGTTCTTCAACATAATCAAGCCGCTTAGGGTTGAATTCGACATTCTCCAGGTAGCGTCGCAGTGATTGACTGATGTCGCTGATCTCTTCGAACGTAGTGTTCACCCGGTCTCGTAAATCGGTTTGCGAGGCATCCAGTTGGGCTAAGGCCTGGAGGGTTTGCAGTACTTGCCCAAAGCGGTCGCTGATCGAAGCTTCCATTGGAGAGCTTTCGTCGAGCATCGAGAGCGCTTTTTGTCCCCACGATGCGAGTTTCTCGGCATTGGCAAGCCGGTTGCGTTCCTCCTCGAGTTCTTTCTCCTCGCCAGGTTTGAGACCAGCGGCGTTGATTTCGTTGATTTGATATTCGAGCAGGTCGGCGCGCTGTGCAGCCTGGCGTTCGTTTTGCCGCAGATCGGCGAGATTTTTCCGCACCTTTACCAGGGTTTTGAAGGTTGCTTTATAAGCCGTTGCGGTATCTTGCAGATCGGCAAAGCGGTCGAGCAGGCGCAAATGTTGCGGAACACGCAAAAGCGAAAGATGCTCAGATTGTCCATGAATATCGACAAGATGTTCCCCTAATTCGCGCAGCATGCCTACGTTTGCCATGCGCCCGTTAACGCGCACAACATTGCGGCTGTCGCGGCGGATTTCGCGTCCCAGGGTGACATAGTCGGGATGGTCCAGCAGAGCCTCGCGTTCGAGGATGGCGTGGATAGCAGTGCGCGAAACATCGGGGATGCGAAAAATGGCTTCAATGAGTGCGCCTTCGGCGTCACTGCGAATAAAGGTACTGTCGGCGCGGCTGCCCAAGAGCGTGTTGAGTGCATCCATGATGATCGATTTGCCCGCGCCGGTTTCGCCGGTAAAGGTGATTAGCCCGGCCTGAAAGCGCAGTTGCAGCTTGTCGATGATGGCAAAATTCTCAATGTGTAATTCTGTGAGCATAGTTTTTACCAGTTTTATGATTATTTAGCCCAATGCCCTGCGATGAAGCAGCGAGATCCTCAAGTTTGGGCTGTTACCTATTTTCCAAATACAAGTCCGCTGATGCGGTAATACACAGTCGAGGTAAGCATTATGATATATGCACCGTGCCAGATCAGATCGATGATGGAACCGAATGATATCCCGGCATCGGGCAACCAGAGCACAAGGCTGATGAGTTGCAGCAACAATGTGGGTAGGCTGCCCACCACTGCACCGGCTGTGATGGTGATGAAAAGCGGCCTTGAGCGGCGCTTGCGGGTGATAAAGCGCGTGGCCTCAGCAATGACAACACCTGCCAATGGCGCCAGAAAGAAAACAAAGAAACCCAAATTTGGGACGATCAAGCTGCCCAGGTAAGAGAGAAGTCCGGCGACAATAAAGCCAATGGGGTAATCATACCAGGTCGCGCTATCAAAAGTTTTTTGTTGATTGCGGACACAATCTTTGCAGCGATAGCCTGTGGGTGTGTGTATCGCACATTTGCTGCAAATCAGTTTTTCGCAGCGATTGCAGCGTAAGTTTGTCGTAGTTGCGGGATGGTTGGCGCAATACGTAGGTGTGGATTCAGTCATGAGTTTCTCTTTATGGCAGGATTATTGTACATGTGGGGGGTAAGATTTCGATAAAAATATCCCGGGTCTTGCAGGCGCGCAAACTGAACCGTGTAATTGCTGGCACGCGCATTTACACGGTCGCCATCACACAGGGGGATCGGTGTTTGCCCGTCGATGCTGATGACAGCCTGATGATCGGTTTGGATGGTAATTGAGACCGATGAGCCTTCGGCCAGCACAATGGCGCGGTCGATTGAAAGGTGGGGCGCTACTGGGACGAGGAGGATATTGCGCAGCTCCGGGGGTAAAATTGGCCCCCCGGCAGCCAGGGCATAAGCAGTTGAACCGGTAGATGTGGCCGCAATAAGACCGTCGGCGACATATGTGGTCAGGAAACGGCCATCTACGCTGGTGTCCAAATGAACAGGGCGCACCGTTTCTCCTCGGCTGACCACAATCTCATTGAGCACCTCCCACGCTCCGAGTTTAAGGTCGTCGCGCCATTGTTCGGCGCACAGCAGCATTCTGCTTTCGAGCCAATAGTCGCCTTCCAGGAGTTTTGGCAACGTGTTTTGCCAATTCTGATGCCGAATTTCCATGAGAAAACCAAATTTCCCCATGTTGATGCCCAAAATTGGGATATTGACCGGAGCGCATAAATGCCCGGCGCGTAGCATTGTCCCATCTCCACCCAGGGCAATCAGTAGATCGACATCGCCAGATTCGACCCGCGAGCGCAGGGTCTCGTCGTAGAGAAAGTCGTGGTATGCGTGAATGCCGCGGTTTTTAAAAAAGGCGGCAATCTTTCCAGCTTCTTCGTACGCCTGAGGAATATCGGGGTGAGCGGCGATGACGATATGCTGAAAGGGTGGTCTCGGTGTAGTGGACATTTGCGGCAATTATAAGCGGTAAATTTGGAATACGGCGAATCTTTTCCGGGAGGATTACAAACGTTGATCGCACATGGAGCGGAACCCGCAGCGGTTGCAGCGCCGCTCAGATTGATGGGAGCGGTTGATTTTTCGAAGATGCCCTTTGGTGCGCATTTCGGTGACGAGTTCTACCAGAGAGTCTTCGAGTTGGCGAGTGTATTCGACCTTATAGGTTCGATTAGGGTAGTGCAAAACCCCGTGCGTTGGGCGAATATTGTAGTTTTTTTCGACCAGATAGCAATATGCAGCGAGTTGGAAAATGTGTGAATCGTAAGGCGCTTCTGCTACCCGCGTGGATTTGACCTCTACCGGGATAATCATCTGACCTTGTTGAATCAAGTAGTCTGGTCGGCCGGTTAAGCTTAATGTGGCGTCATAAAGGGGTTCGTCAATGGCTCCCCAGGTGTTCATGTCAGAATAGATCACCTTCCCCCCAGGCAGACCGCCTCTTTTCCGCTGCCGGCTGGATTGCCAAAGCAGAGCGACACCCACAAAGAGAAGAACAATTGCCAGATAATACATAGTTTGCGTATAGTTGCTTAGTTTGGTTTACTCAAGGTGGGGAAGTATCGTGTTGCTCTGAACAACCCTGACAGGTTCGATGAAAACTTTTTGCTAAAGCGCCTGAGTTGTCCAGTAGACTGCCAGCAGTATCATCCCTATGAGTAACATGAAATAAGCCAGCCCGCGCAACAGGCCGCTCATCAGGGTAGCTTTGCCGTGTTCTTGGTGCAAATCGCGCCCCCCGGCCAGTTCTTGCGAATTTTCTGATTCGATCCCTTGTTGACGATACCACCAGGCGCGCTGACAATATAAGTAGGAACTAATGTCAGAAGCTCGGATTTTGCGCATCATACAATACCTGAATGGAGAGTCTTAACATTGAGAGTGAGTCGTTGGGTTGCACCCGGCAATATTATTGCGCATGGTTAAGTTTTTCGATAGTTTCCTCGAAAACTCGTAGCCGTTTTTCCAGCCGTTCTTGCCGGACGCTCATGGTCAGGTCGCCGCGCGTGCGCTCGACCAAGCTGCGCAGGATGTCGGTAAGGCGGCGCAGCCCGCCGGTGATGGCGTCTGGATAATCCATAGTGACCAGTACAGCATAAATATCTTCCATGTAACCCAGCAGTCGGTCGGCTTCCTGGGAATCGCCGCGGCGCAAGGTGTCCATGCAACGGCGGCGAAGTTCCCCGGCGGCCTCCGCCAACCCTTTCAGATAGGGTACATATTCAACCTGAATTTCTTCAGGGGTGGGGATCGGGCGACGATTAACCAACGCGGCTGTCAGGTTGGCTTCGGCATATTCTTTAAGGGCATCTTGCGTGTAACCGGCATAGTAAAACTCGGGGTACTCGCGCCCCTGTTCACTCAGGGATTGGGCCAGTGCTTTTGCTTCGCTTAAGTGCTGGCTGGCTGTATCATGTTCATCGCGATGCACAGCTCGAATTGCATTGGCGCAATACCGGGTAAGAATGCGAGCTTGCTTGAGCATTTCGTCCCGTACCTTTGTCCGGGTTTCAAAGGAGTGATGGATATTCTCAATAATTTCGTCGAAGCGCTGGGGGTTCATTTTTGAGGAGGCCGAAAAAGATGTTCTGCGAGCGATGATCCGCCGGGGATGGCGATTTCACCAAATTTCGCTTCGTATTTTGCCAGGTTTTCCCCCAGAGCTTTATAGAATAATTTTGAACTCAATGGACTCATCAGTACGCGGGTGAGTACTTCGGCGGGGGGGCCGCCAGGAACCATCAGCGCAAAATCTAGAACGATTTCGGAAGGCGAATGGGTGATGCGGGCAAGGTTAGCGTAAACCGGGGACAGGTTTTGCGAGATTTTCAGCGTTAGTGGTTTTTGTTCGGGAGGTGTGGGGGGCGAACTCATGGAAGGCTCCTAGAAAGGGACTGTGGGCATTTGCTTGCGCAGTTGCCCACAGTAGGTTAGATGCTCAGGGTTTAGAAAGGAATATCGTCTGTCGGTTCTGGGCTGCCAGGGCTTCCGCCTTGAAAGGCGTCATCTTCTGCCCGCGTCGAGAGGAATTGCACCGTTTGAGCGGTGATCTCAAACGAAGCGCCCCAACTGCCATCCTGACGCTGGTAAACGCGCGGCCCGCCGGTTTGAGCGTCGGCGTTCAAGCGCCCTTCGATCAAAACTCTGCTGCCGCGTTTCAGGTATTGATTGCAGGTTTCGGCCTGACGCCCCCAGGCCGAAACGCGAAACCAGGTCGTCTCATCTACGCGCTGCCCATCGGAGCCGGTGTACCTGCGGTTAGAAGCTACTGAAAAATTTGTCACAGCCTGTCCGCTGGGAGTGTAGCGCATTTCTGGGTCGCCGCCCAGATTGCCAACGATTAAGATTTTCTGATACATGGGAATCTCCTTATTTTAATGTGAGCGGCCTGTCGTATAGTTTCCTGACGATCTCGCCAGGCACAGTGCCGATTTTCACTCACAAATTGATTAGAACAATTGTACTCGAATTCAGCTATTCCGTAAAATGATCATCGACCCAGTTTTTTGCATGCTCAAAAAGACTCGATAAGGGATGCAGCTTTTTGATAGGGAGCGCCCAATTTGCCGTACTGGTGCGAGGGTACTGAAAAACCCGGCTCCCGGCAGGCAGGTGCATGGCCTTTTTTCGGAATTCCCCACGTCTCATGTACCCCGCGAGGATAATTTCCATGCCATATACCCAAATATTGCCCCACTCCAGGGGTGCAACGATCTGTGTCTCTACCAATGTCGGGCTGTGTATGCCGATAGGCCCATCGGGAATGTCAGGTGTGTGCAAGTAGTGAAGGGCGTGAAAATTTTCCTGGGCTGTTGACCGTATTCCGGGTTTGAGATTGATCTGTTCTGAGAGGCGATGATGTTCATAGTCTTGCCCCCCTAGCTCAATCTTGATTTGTCGAGAAGCATCACTCTTTAGGGCAAGTTTTCCCAGCGAGGCCCAGTTTTGTGGCCGCGCCCACACTTTTGGGAGAGGGAAGATCATATAGACGGGTTGGTTGGCATTGCGAGCCTTTGCGAGGGTATCTTGATTGGGGGTGAGCAATGCCGTGACAAAAACAAAGATATACAGGTCTTCACTACTCATCTGCGACGAAGCCGCCTGGTCTACCGGTACGAGCGCTTGAGCTTCGAGCAATTGAGCGGGGCTTCTTCGGATCTGGCTGATTTGATCTTTGTGGATGAGCAAAAAACTCTTGAGGTCACAACGCCGCCCGCCGATGGCAATGTCGTAACGGTCGGGATCGGTGAAGGGGGTGGCACCCAGGTTGTCGTGAGGAATCTTGTTTTGAGAGAGATGCCGCCGAAAGGCCAGTTCCACAGCCACTCCGGCCACGATCCGCCGCAGACGGTGAAAGAGAGAGCTTCTCATGCGGTTATAGGTGTACGGTAGCGATTTGCAGGCATAGGCAATCCCCCCGTGGGTCATGTCGGGGGTATAAGGAATGGTGATGAAGTCGGTTGCTGTTACCATACCTGGATGCCCTAGAAGAAAATTCGTGCTGATGCGGTATTTTGCCCAGTTGCTGTCATTTTTGGGTTAACTTCCAACCAGTGATATAGGCGCCAAATCTTTTACTCATTTCTAAATTGCAAACAATAATGATGAAAGGTATTACTGACCCAGGCATTACCCATGCCATAGGGGAACAGGCGGATATTATCCTGACACCAAATTTTCTCATCTTTAAGCGCGTAAGTATTTCCCAGCCTGCGGGCCAGGTCCCAGGCCAGGGGGTAAATCTTGCCACCCTTTTTGACATTCTTGACAATAATCGTCAAGTAGGCACGCGGTTGCAACAAAGGTTGCAGCGCTGCATAAATTTGGGCCAGTTGCTCAATGAAGGCATCGTAATCGTCAATATTGCCGACATCATGAGGGTCATTAGAATAGACCACATCCAGCGCTTGATCTTGCCGCCGTTTTTCCTGGGTCTCGGCACCTTTTGCGTGGAGCATATCCCAGTAGGGTGGGGAGGTGATAACATAGTCGATCAAGGGGATGTTGTGTTCTTCGGCCAGGGCTGCGATGTCGGCGGCATTTCCGGTGAGGATAGTTGAGGTGACTCCGTTGTGGGCATTCGCCTGCTCTTCAAGAATCATCTGGCGGGCAATTTGTGCGTATCTCGGGTTAAGTTCAATCCCATAGCTATGCCGTCCCGCACGCAATGCGGCAATCAGTGTGCTGCCTGTCCCCGCCATCGGGTCGCAGACGACTTGCTCAGGCTTGGTGAAAAATTCAATAAATTCTTGCACAAGCGTTTCGGGAAATTTCGCCGGGTGACTCAGCACTTTATCTTTGCGCGGCGGCGGGTTGTGAATAAACCAGGACTTCTGAAATTTGAGCCATTCGGTGGTGGAAAGATCGTTGAGGCGATTGCGAAATTTTCGTTTACTCATAAGCTATTTGTGGTTGTGCGGTACATCTTTTCTATCAGGCGGTAACTTGAAGGTAGATGAACGTAATAGGTTTGACTTATTGCTCAACAGTATACACGGTTAATTCCGAAAAACTGACTGTCACCGCGGTGTCGCTGGCAGAACGCACGAAAGCCCCCAGCGCACCACTGGGCAGGGAAGGGTCGCTTACACTGAATTGAAATTGTTCGTTGATGAAAAAACGCATTTCTTTTCCGATAGCCCAAACTCCCAGACGCGATGAACTGGGGGCTGCTGATGGGACTGTTGAACTGACCATCCATGCCTGGGGTGAGGAAGCTACTCCATTCACTACGCGATCTAGACGTACCTGCCCATTGCACGAGAGTGAAAAACGATAGAAATTGCCCGGCGACTGATAGCGAATCAGCATGCCATATTCGTCGAAGCCGTTGCACAGGTTTGGGCTGGCGGTCAACTCAGCATAGAAATTTGAGAAAAGTGCTCCTTCACGGATGCTGAAAAGGTAACCTTTTTCTTGCGAGAGTGCCAGGGTGAGTTCGTTATTGCCAACTGAAATATTGCTGTTGGCCGTTTGCAGTAAAGCCCAGTCGGTTGGCAATTCAAATTGATCTTCAAAGAAAAGCTCACCAACCCCGGTGAGAAGCTCAGGTGTTGGTGATGGCTGGATGGTGGGGCCCAGGGTGGGGGTCTCTGTTGCCGGGAACCAGATCACTGTGGGTGTAGCGGTATCTATTGGGGTGGGGGTCACCGATGGAAAGGGGGTCGTGGCGTTGGTGGGCAGACATGCGGATAATAGAAATGGAATTAGACCCATGCAATATCTGGCTAACCTGACAACCCTGAAGTTCATCCACTTGCTTGTCATTCGATCGTTACTACTTGCTCTCGCTCAGGCCCAACTGAAATCAAGCGCACCGGTACACCACAAATCTTTTCAACGTGGCGAATATACATTTGAGCAGCCTCAGGTAGTTGGTCCCAAGACGTTACGCCCATAATATTTTCATCCCATCCGGAAAGTTCTTCGAAAATGGGTTCATAATCCAACTTTGTGGGGCCAAGTGGCAGTGTCGCGTGCGTTTTCCCCTGGGCACGGTAACCAGTGCAAATTTTCAGCGGATGCAGCCCTGAGAGCACATCTAGTTTAGTGATGGTTAACTCAGTGACGCCGTTTACTTCGAGAGCATAGCGCAACAACACGCCGTCCAGCCAGCCCACCCGGCGTGGTCTTCCCGTAGTGGTGCCGAATTCATCCCACGGATTTGCGCCAGTGCCGCGCAGTCGCACGGCGGTATCTTCGAATACTTCGGTGGGGAAAGGGCCTTCCCCAACCCGCGACTGAAACGCTTTGGTCACTCCAATTACACGCCCAACATTGCGTGCCCCCAACCCCAGACCAATGAGCGCTCCCGCTGCTGTGGGGTTAGAGCTGGTCACAAAGGGGTATGTGCCGTGATCTATATCCAACAACGTACCCTGCGCGCCCTCGGCGAGAATGTTGCCGCCTTCTCGCAGCGCGGTGTTAAGTATTGTGGATGTATTATCGATATACGGGGAAATTTTCTCGGCATACTGCGAAAACTCATCAGAAAGAGAGCGGGCATCTAACGCATTGGCCCCATACAGTTGAGATAGTTGCAGGTTGGCAGTCTCGATATGGGCTTCTATGGCTGCGCGGAATTTTTCTGGTCTGAGCATACTTTCCATGCGCAGCCCGCTTCGGGCTGCTTTGTGATTATATGCTGGCCCAATCCCTCGCAGTGTGGTACCAATTTTCGCCTTCCCGCGGGCTTGCTCGCGGGCGGCATCTAGCGCTAAATGCGCGGGAGTAATGATATGCGCGGCGTGAGATACCCGCAAACGGTGGGGAGAGATTTCCACCCCCGCGGCGCGTAGCATGGCGATCTCGCCGAGTAATACGGTTGGGTTGACAACCAACCCATTGCCGATGATCCCAATTGTGTGGGGGTGAATGACCCCGGAGGGGATTAAGTGTAACTTAAAAGTCTGCTCTCCGACCGTCACGGTATGGCCGGCGTTGTCGCCACCGTTGTAACGGGCGACAAAATCAGCTTTTGCGGCCAATAAATCCACCACGCGTCCTTTCCCCTCATCTCCCCATTGCGTGCCGATAACAATATCTAATGGCATACTATTCTCCTCAACAAAACCTGACACCCATCATTTGGCAGTTTGCCTCGCGGTGATAAAATAGGTGTGCAATTTCCAGTTAGGTTCTCACGGAGAAACGACATCGCGATTTCCATAGAACCCGATTTCATTCTAGCATAGTTCAAATTCCCTGAGTATCTATAACAAGGAAGTTTTCCATCTTACCAGCCACAATTTCACAAGGAGTTACGAATGCGCAAGAAGGCGATCTTGATTACCGGCGCGTCGGGGGAAATTGGTCACGCGTTGATCGAAGTTTTAGCACATCAGGGCGATTTCCCATTGTTGACAATCGATTTAGATCCGCTGCCCAAAGATGTCGCCGCGTTGACCACGCATTGGGAAGCCGACATCCTAGACCAAAAACTACTCGACCGCCTGGTTAGCGAATATGAGTTCGAGACCATCTACCACCTGGCAGCTCTACTCTCAACGCGGGGAGAATTTTCCCCAGGGGCTACACATCAAGTTAATGTTAACGGAACCATGCAGTTATTGCACATGGCCGCCGAGCAATCGGAGTGGCGGCAAAAACCGGTGCAATTTATTTTCCCCAGCTCCATTGCCGTTTACGGCCTCCCCGACTTAGAAACGAAGACTCAATATGCCCGCGTGCGTGAGTGGGAGTGGAATTATCCGCGCACCATGTACGGCGCCAACAAACTCTATTGCGAGTTGTTGGGGGTGTACTTCAGCGAACATTACCGCCAGTTGGCCGTTGAGCAGCCGGTTATGGTGGACTTTCGCGCGGTACGTTTCCCTGGCTTAATCAGCGCTTTTACCGTGCCCAGCGGAGGCACCAGCGACTATGGCCCTGAGATGCTCCACGCGGCGGCTAAGGGTGAGCCTTATGCCTGCTTTGTGCGCCCCGATGTGCGCATACCCTTTATGGCGATGCCAGATGCTGTGAAATCTCTGCTGAACCTGGCATCGGCCCCCGCCGATGCGCTGGGGCAACGCATCTATAATGTCACCAGCTTCAGCCTTTCTGCCGAAGAGTTTAAGTCTTGGGTGCTGAAATTCTTCCCCGACGCGCAAATAGATTTCGATCCGGATTTGAAGCGCCAGGCAATTGTGGACAGCTGGGCTGCCGAAATGGATGACAGCGCGGCATGCCGCGATTGGGGTTGGCAGCCCGATTATGATGTCCAGCGTGCCTTCGAGGAGTATCTCGTCCCGAATATTAGACAACGTTATCAGGGCTGATCTATTGCCAATTTCTGTAATCCGTATTTTTGGGCTATACTGAATGTGATTTCACAAATTATGAAATTACCGCATCAAGGAGTTTTTTATGACCGACAAATTACGAGTAGGCTATATAGGTCTGGGTATTATGGGCAAGGCTATGGCGCGCAATATTCTGAAAGCTGGCTTTCCCCTGGTCGTTCACAATCGCAGTCACGCCGCGGTTGCGGAGTTGGTCGCCGAGGGAGCGACAGAAGCCCATTCGGCGCGCCAGGTGGCTGAACAGGTCGATGTTGTCTTCACCAACCTGCCCGACTCGCCCGATGTGGAACTGGTCGCCCTGGGTTCTGATGGTATCGTCGAGGGGGCACACGAAGGTTTGATCTTTGTTGACAATTCCACCATAAAACCCGCAACCGCTCGCCATATTGCGGAACAGTTGGGCAAAAAAGGAGTTCAGTCTTTAGATTGCCCCGTCAGTGGCGGCGATGTTGGCGCACAGAAAGGCACTTTAGCAATTATGGTTGGCGGCCCGGCCCAGGCGTTGCAAACAGTTTTGCCCATTTTCAATGCGATTGGCAAATCTATTACGCATGTCGGCGCCGCCGGCGCGGGCCAGATCGCCAAAGTTGCTAATCAGGTCATGGTCGCTGCCCAAATGGTCGCTATGGGCGAGTTGATGATTTTAGCCCAGAAAGCAGGGGCCGACCCTGAGAAAGTTGTTGCCGCGATACAGGGCGGCGCAGCTCAATGCTGGACGCTGGATGTCAAGCCCGAGCGCCTCTTTGCCGGAAACCGGCAGCCTGGTTTCAAAGCCTACATGCAGGCTAAAGATCTGGGCATTGTCATGGATACGGCGCGCGAGTACGGTGTGCCTGTTCCGGCTGCCGCGCTGCATGCGCAGCTCTTTGATGCCATGCTACAAATGGGGATGGCCGAGTTGGATAATTCGGCAATTATCGGTGTGATCGAGGCCTTAGCCAACGTCGCGTTGCTCGACGACTGAGTCTCCGTCTGGGAATTGCGCTTTTCAGGAGATGCAAGTTGACACACAATTCCCCATAAGGCATTGTGTGTCAACCTATTTTTTAAAATGAAACCTAATCATGTAAAACACGCCAAAGTGAATAAGGCGTCGATGCGCTGGCCCCAGTTAACTTGGGAGGCAGGACGTGATTATTCTCTGATCTTTTTGGGTGCAATCCTGCAAGCATTGTCGTTGCGGGTATTCCTGGTCCCTGCGCAACTTGCCAGCGGAGGGGTGCGTGGTTTGGCACAGATTATCCATCACTACACCGACTGGCCCATTGGGTTGATGGTCTTTTTAGGGAATGTGCCCTTGTTTCTTTTTGGATGGCGATACCTGGGCGGCCTGGCATTTGCCTTGCGCACAGCGACGGCAATTGTTGTGTTTGCTATCTTGGTAGATTTACCTTTTCCTTTTTTGCCTTCTCAGGGATTAACAGATGATGTAGTACTCAATGCCTTGTATGGCGGCATTGTCAGCGGTATTGGTTTTGGATTCGTTTACCGCGGGCGCGGGACAAGCGGAGGATCCGATATTCTTGTGCGCATCCTGGGTCACTGGCGCGATATTCCTGTCTCACAAAGTTATTTACTAACAGACGCACTGATCATCTTTTTAGCGGGGTTATCTTTTAGTTGGGAGAATGCGCTCTATGCCCTGGTGATGTTATATGTGAGCGGCATTGTTGCTGAAACAGTTAGTGAGGGAGCCAACATTGTGCGCACTGCAATGATTGTGACATCTAGACCCGATGGCATGAGAGAGAAAATCCTGCTCGATTTAAATCGAGGGGTGACCATGATCCCAGGGCGGGGCGGTTATACCGATGAAGATCGTACAATTTTGTATTGTGTCATCACCCGTTCCGAAGTGCCGCGTCTGAAGGCAGCTGTCCACGATGTCGATGCCAGTGCATTTATGGTCATTGGTCAGGCGCACGAAGCGCTTGGCGAAGGCTTCCGTCCTATCGGGGAGTGATGCCAGAGTCGTTTGCCCATCTTTCCCCGCTTTTGGATGAAATCAACCTTGACCAGATCCTACGTGCAACTTATTAAAAAACGATGCGTATACATGTGTAAGATAATGAGACCGCAGGAGTGCATTCGTGAAAGACAATGAAGCGATATGGCTCGCCAAAGCGCGAGAAGGCGATGATGAAGCCTTTACATATATCGTAGAAGCCTATCAGAGACCCGTTTTCAGTTTGTGCTATCGCATGTTGGGAAACGCGGGAGATGCCGAAGATGCTGCTCAAGAAGCATTCCTGCGAGCGTACAAGAATCTCGCGCGGTATGACCCTAATCGGTCGTTTGCCACCTGGTTGTTGTCGATTACATCTCACTACTGCATAGACCAGTTAAGGAAGCGACGTTTGAAAACGTTCTCGATGGATCAAGAAGAATATGATTGGTGGCAGCCGCCGGACCCCGGGCCAACCCCTGAAGCCAGCATGGTAATGGATGAAAAACTTATCCGTGTTCAGGGGCTTCTCAATGTGCTGCCTGCAAAGGATCGTTCTGCTGTGATATTGCATTATTGGTATGACCATTCGTATGAAGAAATTGCCGAGGCGCTTTCACTAAGCATCAGCGCCGTGAAAAGCCGCCTCTATCGTGCCCGCCGTATGCTGGCAGAAGAGTGGCAGGCGCAAGAAGCACAAATGCTCGAATCGTCAAAGCCGGAAAGGACACCCTATGAAACACCAGCCTTTTGAAAACTGGCTACTTTTCGATGAACCTCTCTCTCAAGAGCAGGCGCGTTCCCTGGATGAACATCTACAATCTTGTGAACACTGCCGGGAACTTCGCGCAGCCTGGGAAAATGTTGAAAGCTTGTTCGAGAGCAGCTCTCAAGTAGAGCCTCTGTCTGGTTTCGCAACGCGCTGGCAGGCGTGCTTAAAGCAAGAGCGTCATCGCGAGTTGTTATCTCGTCACCAATGGCAATCGTGGATAACGTTGATCCTGATCGCGAACGTTGTCTCGTTAATTGCCGTCTTGCTGGGTTTGCAATTTTTCAATACATTTGACTCGTTGACAGAACTTTTATTGGTTGGTGTCTATCGTCTCACATCTCTTCTGACCGTATTAAATCTGTTTAAAAATATCGTCGCAGTATTTATGCGCGTGTTGCCAGGTTTGCTTTCGCCAAGTGGGTGGGCTATCCTGGCTGTTATGGTCAGTGTAGGGAGTTTATTTTGGGTCTTCTCGATGGTGCGCATTTCGAGAATGCCGCGGAGGGCATAACTTATGAAAAAATTCCGATTGGTATTTCTCTTGATGATCGTTGCTTTGCTGTTACCGAGTACAGCCTATGCAAGGGATCTCAAAGATGACAAAGTGATCTTTGGCGGAACCTATACGCTTCAGGAGGGTGAAACCCTAAACGGGAATTTAGTGGTGTTTGGCGGGGCTGTTACTCTTGAAGCTGAGACTACGGTTAATGGTGATGTTGTTCTCATGGGGGGCACTGTTGATGCCGCCGGAGTTGTTAACGGCAATATGGTTGGCATAGGTGGCGTGCTTCAGTTGGGAGATGCTTCGCAAGTCAATGGCGACCTTGTCACCATTGGCGCTTCTCTTCAACGCGACGATGGCGCTCAGATCAACGGTCAGGTTATTCGCGGGATGAGTTTTCCATTCCAACTCGATTTTTCATCGAACGCAGAAAATTTCGGTGAGAACTACCATCCGTCGACAGTTACTACAAGTAACCCACTCCTTGAAGCGATGTGGTTTTTCTTCCGAATGTTTATGTGGGCTGCGCTGGCTGTCTTATTGGTGATTTTCTTCTTGCCACAGTCAGAACGAGTTGCTAAAGCTGCATTAGATCTACCACTCATCACGGTTGGGGCGGGATTGCTCACAGCTTTGCTATCTCCTCTGGCGTTATTAGCCCTGGTTGTCACAATTATCCTCATCCCGGTAGGGCTGGCCCTGGTGGTATTGTTAGGGATTGCCTGGCTCCTGGGTTGGGTCGCGCTCGGATTGGAAGTTGGCCGTCGGATTGCGAAGATGCTCAATCAGGATTGGGCGCCTGCAATCGCAGCGGGGGTTGGAACTTTCATTCTCTATTTTGTACTGGCCGGTTTCGATCAGCTTGTGCCTTGCGTAGGTGGGCTACCTCGCATGGCAGTAGGACTATGGGGATTAGGGGCGGTATTGTTGACATATTTTGGCACGCGGGAATTTCAGAGTACCCCGACCATTGTTGAAACTCCCCAAATAGCCGACGTGATAAAAGATCGGACTGTCGGTGCGGATGTGGAAGAAGCTGCGCTACCCGATGATGGTCTTACCTCCGAAGGCGAACCCCCTGAAGCCAACGAGTAAGTGCAATCAAGAATCAAAAAGAGCAGGGATGTTTTTACATCCCTGCTCTTTTTCTTTACAGCGAGAAAAGAAATCCCATGCACAAGCATATTTGCGCGAGATGATAGCTAATCATTATTCTTAGATCGCGTAATTTTATCGGTTCAACAAAGCGATCCCACGCAATCCAGGTATCTGACAGCATAAAAAGCAAAGCGCCGGCGCTAATCAACAACGCCCGGTAAGATTCCCATCCATGACTTATTAAGGTCTGCAAAGCGAGAATGACCATTGTGGCTATAATGCCCGTATACGTGAATACAGGTAATTTTAATTTGGTTTGTTGAGATTGTTCAAGTCCTTCAGCCAGCCGCTTGTAGATCTGATACGCAGCAAGGATAACCATGAGCGCGATACCCACGCTGGCAAAATTGGAAGAAAACAAAGCTATTCCAAAGCCGAAAATGTAGGCAAGGTGCGCCAATGAAAAAGAGATCAAGCCAGGTATGAAAAAATCGCCTGGCAACATTAGCATGACATCCCCAATGAGAGAAAAAATAATTGCCAGGGCCAACCAGTTTAATTGCCCGTCTGCAATCAGGTATGGGCGCAAACGAAAAATCCATGCGAGCAGCGCCAGCATTGTGGCCGGTTTCGTTATATAAACTAAGGTTTTCGACTTTATCGCGATAGAAATCCAATTAACAAGAGCGATCCCCCAAGTAACATAAAGGAGCGTGTTTTTTTCCATTCAATACCTTTCAAGAATTGCAGATCCCAGAAGCAATATCGGGATCATAGCCTATGGGCCTGATTTTTTTGTATATTATTCCCAACGCTGGAAACCAAACTGGCGCAAGGCTTGTTCGTTGTTTCGCCAATTATTTCGCACTTTGACCCTGAGTTGCAAGAAGACCTTTCGCCCACTCATCGCCTCAATTTTACTGCGAGCATGCGCGCCAATGCGTTTGATCATCTTTCCGCCGTGGCCGATGACAATACCTTTTTGTGAGTCGCGTTCTACAAAAAGCGTTGCTCGGATATATGCACCGTGATCCTCGCGCTCAGCATATTCATCGATGCGGACAGCGATAGCATGCGGAACTTCGTCTCGTAGGTGGATCAGGCATGACGCCCGGATCAGATCGGCGGCAATTTCGCGCTCATATAGGTTGGTAATCTGGTCTACGGGATAGTAAGGTGGGCCTTCGGGTAGCTGACTCACTAACGTAGCCAGAAGACCCTCTAACCCGTCGCCGCGCGCTGCAGATATATTGTGACGTATCGCCTCGGGGATGAGCGCCTCATAAGCGGCAGCCCTCATATCCACTTCGTTAGCATCCAGGCGATCCACCTTGTTGACCGCTAGAATCACCCTGGGGTGCTGCTCTATCTCTGATAATAGTTTCACCAGAATGCCATCTTCTTCATGAGGGGAATTCTCAGTGCTATCCACAACAAATAATATGAGATCCGTTTCTTGTAACGCTTCCGCAGCCTCATCATTCATGAATTCTCCTAACTTATGATGAGGATTATGCAAGCCGGGCGTATCTACAAAAATGATTTGAGCCTCATCTTGTGAGAAAATGCCAAGTTGTTGCTGACGTGTGGTTTGGGGTTTTGGGGATACAGCGGCAATATCATGCCCAACAAGGGCATTAATTAATGTAGATTTGCCTACATTTGGACGCCCCATTACGGCCACAAAGCCGGAGCGAAATATCGAGTGAGTTTTGCTTGTCATACGTCTCCTGTCAGAAGTGGGCTTCTGTGCAGCTATTATACCCGTAAGGCGGGGCGGTTTATGTTGGGTGACTGAAGAGTTTAGGGCAATACTGGATAGGGAATTATCGTTAAATCTCCTTGACCCCATAGCGGGGGCGCGATATAATAGCCGATCTGATTTATATACAGGTAATGAGGTATTCCTTAGACCATCAAAACACTTGGGGACGTGAGCTGCCCTGGCACTTGACCGAGCCAGGGCATTCTGCCGCGTAGCTCGAACGATTGCAAGCCGACCAGAGGTTGACTCAGGAGTAATTCTTTATGGCACAGCTTCCACCTTCCAAATCTTATGCTCGAATAGATGTAAATTTTAAATTGCCTGATCTGATTGAAGTTCAGTTGGAATCTTTTGAGCGTCTGAAGAAAGAGAGATTAGCTGACCTTTTTCACGAAATTTCCCCCATTGAGTCTTATAGTGGAGATATGCGCTTGTATTTTCCAAGCCAATCTCCTGAGGCAGAAGAATGGGGTTTGACATATTGGTTTGAAGAATCAAAGTACAGTGTTGATGAGTGCATCGAGCGCGATTTGACCTACGCCAGTCCTTTGTATGTGTCGGTTTTGCTGGCAGGCCCGGCAATCCCCGAGCCAATCAAGCAGGATATTTTCCTGGGCGATTTCCCCGAAATGACCGAGAAGGGCACCTTCATTATTAACGGTACCGAGCGTGTAGTAGTCACCCAGCTGATTCGGTCACCGGGTGTATATTTCGAGGCGGAATTGGATCGCTCTACTGGGCGCCGGCTGGCGACATCGAAGATGATCCCCGACCGCGGAGCCTGGATGGAATTTGGCACACGCAAGAGTGATTATCTGACGCTGAAGTTCAATCGCCGCCGCACGATCCCAATCACGATTTTCTTGCGCGCATTAGCAGCCGTTGATGATGGCCTGGAAAATAATGCCATTGTCGAAGGCACCGATGAAGAATTGCTGCGTCTGTTTGAAGATATAGATAATAATCCGGATCGCATGTATATCCCAGCTACGCTGGCCCAAGAGCCAGATTGGGATCTCTCCGATGGCATCACAGTTGCAGAGGCAGCTTTGTTAGAATTCTTCCGCCGCATGCGCCCTGGTGATCCGGCCACTTTGGAGAATGCCCGCGAATTCTTAGAGGAGCAGCTTTTTCAGCAGCGCCGCTATGATCTTAAACGCGTTGGCCGTTATAAACTGAATCAAAAACTTGACTTGCACAATCTCGTGCCTATTGAGCACCGCACAATTACCAAGTGGGATATTGTCCGGTTGGTGCGCTTCATGATTGCGATCAACAACGGGGCTGAACACCCCGATGATATTGACCACTTGGGCAATCGCCGCACCAAAACTGTCGGCGAGTTGATCCAAAACAAATTGCGCATTGGTTTGCGCCGCATGGAACGCGTGGTGAAAGAGCGCATGTCCATTCGCGATAAGGATAATCTCTCGCCGGTTAGTTTGATCAATGTGCGCCCGGTAGTAGCTGCTTTGCGCGAGTTCTTTGGGTCTAGCCAGTTGTCGCAATTCATGGATCAAACCAACCCCCTGGCAGAGTTGCGCCATAAACGTACACTCTCAGCATTGGGGCCGGGCGGTCTACGTCGTGAGCGAGCCGGTTTCGACGTCCGTGACGTTCATCAATCGCACTATGGGCGTATTTGCCCCATCGAAACTCCAGAAGGGCCAAACATTGGTCTGATCGGTCGCTTTGCGTCTTTTGCCAAAGTAAATGAGTACGGTTTTATTGAGACCCCTTACCGCAAAGTGTTCCGCGCGTTGCCTCCGGATAGCCCTTTGTTAATCGACCGCGCTTTGCGGGATGATGTCGTCGATCCGAAAAGCGGCAAAGTCATAGCCCAAAAAGGTGAGCGCATCACCGAAAAAGATGCCAAGAAAATCGCCAAGCTGGATATCAAGGAAGTATTAGTTGTTCCATTTGTGACAGATGACTACATTTACCTGTCGGCCGATACCGAAGACCGTTATGTCATTGCGCAGGCAAATTCCCCACTCAATGACTACAACGAATTTGTTCGTGGTCGTGCTTCATCTCGGCACAGAACGACGTTCATCTTCTCCCCAGCAGAAAATATTGACTATATGGATGTCGCTCCCCAGCAAATTGTGGGAATCAGTGCTGCACTCATCCCGTTCTTAGAGCATGATGATGCCAACCGAGCTTTGATGGGGTCGAACATGCAAGCTCAGGCGGTACCTTTGCTGCACCCCGAAGTGCCGCGTGTTTCCACGGGTATGGAGTATTCTGCCGCGATCGATTCGGGCCAGGTTGTTGTGGCTCAGGAAGACGGCGAGGTCATGTCCGTAACCGGTGGTCGTATTGTCATTCGCCACAAAGATGGCGAAAGAGTGTACGCCATGCGAAAATATCAGCGGTCGAATCAAAGCACGTGTGTCGATCAACGCCCCGCTGTTACGAAAGGTCAGATCGTAAAAAGGGGCGATGTAGTCGCCGATTCGTCTTCAACAGTAGATGGAAATCTGGCTTTGGGCCAGAACGCATTGGTGGCTTTCCTCTCCTGGGAAGGCGCTAACTACGAAGATGCCATTGTGATTTCTGAGCGTCTTGTGCAAGATGACCGCTTTACCTCGGTACATGTTGAAAAATATGAAGTTGAAGCACGCGACACTCGTTTGGGGCCTGAGGAAATCACCCGCGATATTCCTAATGTCGGTGAGACCGCCATCAAAGACCTGGATGAAGAAGGCATTGTCCGCATTGGAGCCGAAGTTGGCCCCAACGACATCCTGGTGGGGAAGATTTCCCCGAAAGGTGAAAAAGAACTCACCCCTGAGGAGCGTTTACTCCGGGCAATCTTTGGTGAGAAATCACGTGATGTAAAAGATACATCGTTGCGCATGCCACATGGGTCGCGCGGTAAAGTGGTTGATGTCAAAGTGTTTTCGCGCGATGATGGGGTTGAACTCTCCTCGGGCGTAGAGACAATGGTGCGTGTTTCGGTTGCCCAGCGTCGTAAAGTCACCTCTGGTGATAAGCTGGCTGGCCGTCATGGGAATAAAGGTGTGGTCTCGGTAGTTGTTCCAGAAGAGGATATGCCCTTCCTGGAAGATGGCACCCCTGTTGACATTATCCTTAACCCCACTGGTGTCCCCGGACGTATGAACGTGGGCCAAGTTTTAGAGGTTCACCTGGGCTGGGCAGCTCGTCGCCTGGGCTTCCGTGCTATTACCCCTGTTTTCGACGGTGCACGCGAGAAGGAGATTGAGGCTGAGTTAGCGCGTGCCTGGATGGTGGATCGCTCCTGGCAAAATGTGGCCGAACGAGCCTGGGACTGGCTGGACGAAGAAGGCTATGACCCGCTGGCAATCGAGGACGATGATCACGTTCGGCGATTGTACATGGAGGCCTGGCTTGGTGAGTTGGGATACAATGTCTATCAACTCATTTCCGATGAGACCTATGCCCGGCGTGCTGTTGTGCAAGAGTGGCTTCGGGGTGCTGGCTACGCCCCCGATCAAATCTTGGCCTTTGATGATATGGTAGTGCCCATCGATGATCGTGATGCGCAAGATGAGCGGGCTGTTTATGCTTGTCTCCGGCTATGGTTAGAAGATCAGGGCGAAAAGGTAGATAAATTAAAAGACGAAGATTTGCGAGATCGTGCCGGCGAGGTTGTGTTGAGTACGAATAGTCCCTCGCCCATTTTGGGGAAGCAAGTCTTGCGTGATGGCAAGACAGGAAAATCCTTTGATCGCCCCATTACAGTTGGTGTTATGTCCATTTTAAAATTGCACCACCTGGTTGAAGATAAAGTGCATGCTCGTTCAACAGGCCCTTATAGTCTGGTTTCTCAGCAACCCTTAGGTGGTAAAGCTCAATTTGGCGGACAGCGTTTTGGTGAAATGGAAGTATGGGCACTAGAAGCGTATGGTGCTGCTTACACCCTCCAAGAAATGTTGACGGTGAAATCCGACGACGTTCAGGGACGCGTCAAGGCTTATGAGTCAATTGTTAAAGGTGAACCTATGGAAGACCCTAGTATTCCGGCATCCTTCCAGGTCTTGGTAAAAGAACTCCAAAGCCTGGGCCTGGCGGTTGAAGCTGTTACCGATAGTGGAAAAGTAGTACGTTTTGGCAAAGAAGATGCCCGCAAGAAACGCCCCAAGATGAGTACAGGATTACTCGGTCTTGGGGAAAACTATTGACGCTAGTATTTCGGCATGGTAAAATCCTCGGTCGTTGTCCTAAAATAAGGAATGGCAGGCAATACCCCCTGCCAATTAACAGAGTAGAAAATTATTTGACGCGAGGCCATCATTGCACGAGCGATGGCCTCCGTTGTTGAATGAAGTTAGAAGGTTAGCTATCATCTGGAGGCGAACGTGCCCACAATCAATCAATTGGTACGCAAAGGACGTAAGTCGAAGCAGTCCAAGAGTAAAGCGCCTGCTTTGCAATACACATTTAATTCCTACAGGCAGCGTCGTGTTCGGCAGCCTAAGGGCGCCCCTCAGAAGCGCGGCGTGTGTACAGTTGTTCGTACAATGACCCCTAAGAAGCCGAATTCCGCATTGCGGAAGATCGCTCGTGTCCGCCTTACAAATATGATCGAGGTTACTGCATATATTCCTGGTGAAGGCCATAATTTGCAAGAGCACTCTATCGTGTTGGTGCGCGGTGGGCGTGTAAAAGACTTGCCTGGTGTGCGTTACCACATTGTGCGCGGAACGCTCGACTCCACCGGAGTAGATGACCGCAAGCAGGGCCGTTCGAAATACGGCACAAAGAAGCGATAATTTGCTAAAAATCGCCGGTATGGAATGAGGCCGGCGATTCTTTACGCAGTAGATCTTTAATGCCTCGGAAGAGAATTACGAAACGGAGAATTTGAATGCGACGAAATAGAGCGCCTAGACGCGAAATTCAACCGGATGTGCGCTTTGGTAGCGTAAAAGTGCAGTCTTTTATTAACCGTGTGATGAAAAACGGGAAGAAGAGTGTGGCTACTAGTTTGGTTTATGATGCCTTAGATGTCATGCAAGAGCGCACCGGCCAGGATCCGCTGGAAATGTTTGAGAAAGCTATTGAGAATGCTTCGCCGATTATGGAGGTAAAGCCCCGTCGTATTGGTGGCGCGACGTACCAAGTGCCTATGGAAGTGCCTCCCCACCGTCAGTTTGCCTTAGCAACTCGGTGGATTTTGGCAAGCGCTCGCTCACGTTCTGGGAAATCTTTTTCCGAAGTATTGGCCGATGAGTTGTTAGATGCCGCTAATAATACGGGTTCGGCTGTTCGCAAACGCGAAGAATCACACCGTATGGCGAAGGCAAACCGGGCATTTTCTCATTATCGAGTTTAGTATTAGGTTGAGTTCGCTTAATGGTTCAACAGTATCCCCTGGAGCGGTATCGAAATATTGGCGTTATTGCCCATATCGATGCCGGTAAAACAACCACGACAGAGCGTATCCTGTACTACACAGGTAAGACGCACCGCTTAGGTTCAGTTGATGATGGAACGACCGTCACCGATTGGATGGATCAGGAGCGTGAGCGTGGTATTACCATTGTTTCTGCGGCTGTATCGGCTGAGTGGAAGAATCACCTTATTAATATTATCGACACCCCCGGCCATATTGATTTCACCGCGGAAGTCCAGCGCTCTTTGCGGGTATTGGATGGTGGTGTGGTCGTGTTTGATGCTGTGCAGGGCGTTGAGCCTCAAAGCGAAACTGTTTGGCGGCAGGCCGATCTATACGGTGTTCCGCGAATTTGCTTTGTGAACAAAATGGATCGCGTCGGTGCCTCTTTTGAGCACACCATCCAGACGATCCGTGAACGTTTGGGTGCAAACCCGGTTGCCGTGCAATTGCCCATAGGTGAAGAAGCAGAATTTAAAGGTATTATTGACCTTTTTACCAAACGGTCTATTATTTGGAAAGACGATCAGGGGAAAGAGCCTGTCGAAGGTGATGTGCCGGTTGATTTGGTCTCTCAGGTTGACGCGATGCGCGACAGCATGATTGAACAAATTGCCGAAACAGACGACGACCTTACCATGAAGTATCTCGAGGGTGAGAGCATCTCGGTTGAAGAATTAAAGGCTGCAATGCGCAAAGCTGTGATCTCTGGGCAGATAACGCCTGTATATTGCGGCACTTCGTTGCGCAACAAGGGGGTTCAGCCGGTTCTGGATGCTGTCGTAGATTTCTTGCCCTCACCTCTGGATATTCCGCCGGTGCGTGGCTATCATCCCAAAACGGAAGATGAAGTTAAACGTCCCGCAGATGAAACCGCACCTTTGAGTGCTTTGGTCTTTAAAATTGTTACCGATCCCTATGTTGGGCGACTTGCTTATTTGCGCATGTATTCTGGTAAGTTGACCAAAGGTGCATCGGTTTATAACCCTGTAAAGCAAAAAAAAGAGCGCATCGGGCGCCTGATTCGTATGTATGCCGACCGTCGAGAAGATATTGATGAAACTTCGGCTGGCGATATCGTGGCAATTTTAGGCCCCAAATTCTCTTTCACAGGCGATACATTATGTGATGCCGCTAACCAAGTCATTTTGGAGACGATTACTTTCCCTGAACCGGTCATTTCCGTGGCTATTGAGCCGAAAACCCTGGCCGATCAGGATAAGATGTCTGAAGCGCTGCACAAACTTTCCGAAGAAGATCCCACTTTCCGAGTTCGGGTAGATGCCGAAACCGGGCAGACACTCATCTCTGGGATGGGTGAGTTGCATCTGGAAGTGTTGGTAGATCGTTTGCTACGAGAGTTTAATGTTCAGGCGCGTGTTGGACAGCCTCGAGTCGCTTATCGCGAATCGATCACCCGTACTGTGGAATCTGTCGATTATCGCCATGTCAAGCAATCGGGTGGCCGTGGGCAATATGCACATGTTGTCATTGCGCTAGAACCTAGTGAGCCTGGTGCTGGCATTGCTTTTGAGAACGAGATTGTTGGCGGGGTTATTCCTAGAGAATTTATCCCCGCGGTCGAAAAGGGTATTCGTGAGACCGCCGAGTCGGGCGTTGTGGCTGGTTATCCGGTCACGGATGTGAAAGTTCGCCTTGTGGACGGTTCTTTCCACGAGGTCGATTCCAATGAAATGGCCTTCAAAATGGCAGGCTCAATGGCTTTCCGCGAAGGCGTACAGCAGGGTAGACCGGTTTTGCAAGAGCCAATTATGAAGGTTGAAGTTATCACGCCAGAAGAGTTCTTGGGCGATATTATCGGACAGATGAATTCCCGCCGCGGTGAAGTTCTAGGAATGGATGTTCGCACGGGTAGTTCGCAAGCTGTTCGAGCGATGGTGCCGTTGGCGGAGATGTTTGGCTATGCCACGAAATTGCGTTCGGCCACAAAAGGGCGCGGCGTTTTTACGATGGAATTCGACCACTATGCTACGGTCGCTGACAAGTTGGCAGAGCGCATCATTCGAGGCGAGTTATAGCTATTTTTGTTGAACTTATTGTTCTAGCCTGTAAGGAAAATATAGGAGAGCACGCATGGCAAAAGAGACATTTGTAAGAGACAAGCCGCACCTGAACGTGGGGACGAT
>CAYFMI010000050.1:0-30749 GCA_964344175.1 uncultured Anaerolineales bacterium | reverse complement strand
ACTGCCCTAAGGAGCCAAAGGCTCCGGCTCAATACCTATGCCGCGTCCAAGCGGAACCCCATTTCATCTTAGGGGCATCAGGCCCATAGAGTCCTACCCTCTAAGATAAGATCGAACACAACATTTGACTCATGCGAATTCTATTGATCTTTCTCACCCTTTCTCTATTGGCAATTACCTGCGCGGGTATGACTGCCGCGCCCCCAACGATTTCCGCCCCCCAAGCGCCATCCGCTTCGTCCCCGGACGAAGCGGATGTTCCCGTGCCCGGGTGGGTGCGCACCGCCCGGCTGGATACCGCTTCCAGCGACGACTGGGATGAGTGGACAGCCGAAGTGAACTCTGCCGTGGAAAAGGGCGCCAACGTCATCCTCGGCTGGGATCGTTTCCAGGGGACGGAATGGGGAACCCTCTATGAGCCAGCCCTTTCCGAAGCCCTGGCCGACACCCAGGCACGCGCCCGGTGGATCCACGAAAATCATCCCGGCGTGCGCTATATCATCTATATGGCTCCGTTGGAAACCACCATCGAAGGCATAGACGAAAATGAAGACGGGCAGGTGGATGCCGACAAAGAAGAAGAAAGCATTGCCCTTCAACATCCCGAATGGGCGCAAGTGGGCGTGGATGGCCGCCCGGCGGTCTTTTACGGAGCGCTGCCCGATATGCCTTTTTGGGTCTGTGCCATCTGCGAAGATGTCTGGCTGACGCCCGCCAACGCCGAATACCGCGCCCTGGTTGTCAACCAGATCCAACGCCTTGCCAGCGATACGGAACTTGACGGCGTCTGGCACGATGTCCCCTTTTTGCTGGGCAGCTATTTCGGCGAAGGCTGGCAGGAGGGGCAGTTCGCCGATGTGAGCGATTCTGCCCGCGCCCTCTTTACCGCAGAAACGGGCTATGCCATCCCCGAACCGCCTTTCACGCCCGACTGGGATGATGAAAATTGGCAGCATTTTATTGCCTGGCGCTATGAACTGATCAATGGCTATCTGCGCGATATTCAAAATGCCGTCCAAGAGGTAAATCCCGAATTTGCCTTCATCCCCGAATCTTCGGTGGAATTCGATTCCCGGCTGACGCAATCAGCGGCGAATCCTGTCGCCATCCCGGCTTATGCACAAACCACCGCACACGAATTAGGCAGCACCGCGGTGCCCGTTCAGTACTATCGTTGGCTTCATTTCCTTTCCATTTTGCAAAGCTGGAAACATCTCGATTTGGCGTATGGCGAACCCTCCTGGCTGCTCTCGTATGTGGAAGAAGGACGCGCCGACACCCTCGATACCGCCCGCATCCACGCCGCGACCACGGAACTGGCCGGTTTCCGCACCCTGACCTCGGGAGACGAGGGCATGACGGGCGAACTCGCCCCTGATTTTTATCGCAGTCTCTACGCCTGGATGGATGAAAACGGCGCGCCTCTCGCCGATGCCTCCTTGCGACCCTACGCCAATGTGGCTGTTGTTTTCTCGCAGCAAACACTCGATTTTGTCGGGCAAGGCACATGGGATGATGATTATTACGCCAATTTTTACGGCACGCAGATGATCTTGCTGGAGAGCCACATCCCCTACGAGGTCATCCCCGATAGCCATTTGGCGCGCATCCATGAATTCGAGGCGGTGATTTTGCCCAATATGCAGGCTATCAGCGATGAGCAGGCGGAGATCATCCGCGCTTATGTCGGTCGGGGCGGCAAGGTTTTAGCCACAGGATACGCATCCCTGAGGGACGAATTCGGCAATATGCGCGAAGAACTGGCTCTTGCCGATGTGCTTGGCGCAAGCCTGGATGAGATTTCCGCCGATGAAAGCATTTTTGTCGAGAAGCAATTTGGGGATGGCTATGCCTATTTTTCGCCATCTATGCACGAGCAATGGTATTTTTGGGCGGCAAACCCCGAAAATGACCTGGAAGCCTCGAATGCAGAGAGTGCCGAAGAAGAACGTCTCGCCTTTTTGTGGCAGTTCAACCGCCTGGGGGTGGAACCCACCCTCCAAACAGATGCCGCCTCGAGCGTGATTTTACTGCCCTACCGTTCGGGCGCGGGAGATATCCAAATTGCAGTGATCAACTATACAAGAGTCGGAAGCGGTTCTTCCATCCCCGAAGCGCAGGATTTCAGCCTCACGCTGGAATCCGCGGAGGGAATAGCAGCCTCCTGGGTCGAATTCCTGCAATCCCCGCAAAATTTGGCGCAAACCGGCGGTCCTTACTTCCTGACCGTCGAAGTGGGCGGGCTGCTCAACGTCGCAGGAAATGCCCCATGAACGCGCCCAGCTGCCTCAACCGCCGAGACTTTCTCAAACTCAGCGCGCTTTTTGCCAGCAGCCTGGTCACGGGTTCCCTTTGCAAAATCCTGCCGGCTTCGTTCCAGCCCGAAAGCGTCCTGGAAGGCGATCTCGGTGATTTCATCCGCACAAAAATGCAAGCTGCCCGTATCCCCGGTCTGGCGGCTTGTATCGTCAGGGAAAATGCGGTCGTTTGGGCCGGGAGCTATGGCTGGGCGGATATCGCCGCGCAGGTTCCGGTCACGCCGGATACGCTATTCATGCTGGCGTCTGTCTCAAAAACGGTGACGGCTGTGGCGCTGATGCAGCTTTACGATGACGGGTTATTCGATCTCGATGATGACATCAATGAATACCTGCCGTTTTCCGTGCGCAACCCCAACCATCCGCATGATCCCATCACCGTGCGCATGCTACTCACGCATACCAGCAGTATTCTGGATAACTGGGATGTGATGGAACCCCTCTATGTGGAGGGCGATTCGCCTATTTCGCTGGAAAGATTTTGTGCAGGGTATCTGACCCCGGAGGGGGAATACTATGATCCCGAAGAAAATTATGATTCCCTGCCCCCAGGCTCGTCTTATGAGTATAGCAATGTTGGTGTAACTTTATGTGGCTATCTGGCAGAGAGGCTGGCTGGTATTCCTTTTGATGAGTATTGCCGTCAACAGATATTCATCCCCTTAGGGATGGATGAAACAAGCTGGCGGCTGGATGGGCTGGACGTTAACCGGATCGCCATTCCTTATGAATACGATGGCGGTCAATACCAGCCCCAGGCTCATTACGGCTATCCCGATTATCCCGATGGCGCGCTGCGCACCAGTGTATTGCAGTTGGCGCGCTTCCTGATCGCCTTTATCAACGGGGGCGTTTACAAGAATGCGCACATTTTGAAGGCGGGGACAGTGACCGAAATGAGCGCCGTGCAGTTCCCCGCGCTGCAATCCGAACAGGGGTTGATCTGGTTTTATGAAAACAGCTTGCTGGGGCACGATGGCGAGGATACCGGCGCGTTCACGCGCATGTTCTTCCGCCCTGAAGACGGCGCGGGGGTCATCTTGCTGGCAAACGGCATTCCCTCGCGGGAGGCGTTGTTCTACGACATCGAAGAGCGCCTATTCCAGGAGGCCGGGGAGATGCGCATACAAGCGTAAATTAGTCGCTGCGCGCCGTGCCTGGCATGTTCTGGGCATACACGCGGGCATCTAAAACAGACCTCAATACTTCGTGAACAACTCCTGAACATCTGCGCGGTATCCTGTGTATACTCAACCCATTTCCGGGTAACTCAAGTGCAGGAGAGGAACTACCATGAAGCGCAACTATCTCATCATCACCTTGCTCGTTACGCTTAGCATAGCCTGCTCGCTGGGAGGATTGCTGCCCTTCGAGGAAGCTCCAGGCGCGTCGGAGCCGTCGCCCCAGGCCGCGGAGGCAGAGCCTGCCCCCTCGCTTCCGCCTCCCACCCAGACCCCTACGGAAGACACGCCAGTCCCTGAAAGCGGCGAATCTCCCTCCATGGAAACCTGCCAGGCCTGGATTCGGGAAAATCACAGCCTGGATTACGTCAATCATGGCTGCGCGGAACACGCGGATATCCTGCAATCGGTGGAGGGGATGGGGGGCGGCGTCATCCCGGTAGGTGATGAGCGCTTTTTTATCGTCTGGTTCCCGGAAGGGTGGGCGCAATCGTCCGACCGCGAGATTATCTTCACCCTGCATGGCAACAACGCCTGCACGGAGCAAAATTTCCAATGGTGGCAAGGTATGGCCGAGGGGCAAAATTTTGCGGTTGTGGCGCTGCAATACGCCGAAGAAGACCTCACCGATGAAGACCCCAACGAGGAGCATCTCTTCGATGAGGGTGCGGTCGTTTACGCCAACCTGACCACAGCCTACGACGAGTTACAGGCGCATTGTCCGCTGCAGGGCGTTCCGGCCATCTATTATGGTTTTTCGCGCGGCTCGGCGTTGAGCTATCACCTGGCTCTACTGGACCGCAGCCCGGAAGGCCGGGGGCTGTTCTCGGCTTATATCGCCGATTCGGGCGGCACCGGCCCTGCCGGCACGGGCGACACGCCCCCCGGTTATATGCAAGACGCTTCCCCAGTGGCCTACGATGGCGCGCATTTCTGGCTCTACTGCGGCATGAAAGACTTCGACGGCGTGCGCTGTGACGATATGGAGAAAGCCAGCGCGCTCATTCAGCGGCACGGCGGCGTGGTGGATGAATTCCACGTCAGCACCACGGGCGGGCACGGCATTTTCAATCGGGGCGTCAGCCAGGCCACCCTCAATGCCATGTTGGATTTTATTGCCTCTGTGACGGTTGCAGAATGAATATTCTCAAAGCATTATACGCGTTGTTTTTACAAACCCCAACGCTGTCGGGGTTTGTGCTCCTGGCGCTTTTTGTCTACCTGTTTAGGCTGGGGATGTCCTCCGGGTTCGAGGGCGCGCGCCAGCGCGGGCTGCCATTTTTCGACAGTCTGGCAAATGGCTGGGCGCGGGGCTGGCTTCTTCTTTTCATCCCCATCCTTCTCTGGATGGCGTTGATGTTTCTCATGCTCTTCTTGTCCGGGGCAGACACAGGACTGGATTTAGAAATACAGGCTGTGATGATTTTTATTGGCGGCCTCATCATTCTGATACTCACGCCCGGAATTCTTATCATCCGGCGGATTCGCGCCCAATATCCTGCCGTCAGTCAGAAGACGGCCAACCTGACTGCCGCGGTGTGGGCGCTGGTTTATCCCGTTTGTTTTCTGGCAATCGGTGCGTTGGTAGCGATGGGCGCCTATTTTCGGCTGTTGCCCTGGCGGTGGTCTATCAGTTGGCCGTGGATGGTTATTGCCGTTTTGCTGATTATTCCGCTCGTCAGTAAGGCGGTGGGAAAACGCATCACCGCCTGGCTGCTGCGGGATGTTGCCGAGTCGTCCGCACCCTCCATCGGGGAGACCGACGCCCCGCCCCCCTCGTTCGAGCGCATCCCCCAGCCCGGGTTCGTTCCCCCAGCGTGGATTAACTGGCTGCAACGCATTCCCATTGCCCGCACTTTCATCGGCTGGGGACTCGTTTGGGCGCTGCTCACCTGGCTAATTGCGGAGCGGTTTGCCATATTCGGAACCCACTCGAAGGCCGACTTTCTTTGGCTTTCCCTGCGTTTTTACTTCCTGACCGTGTTCATCGTATCCATCGGCGCGGGGCTGGTCGCAGCGCTGCTGATGCGAGGGCCGGCCACATCATGGTATCAGACAGGTAAAACGGCAATCCGCTGGATATTCAGCGGATTGATCGGTTGGGGCTTTGGTATTCCTATTGGTTGGATCGCCGTTGTGGGCTATCAACGGGCGTTTAACTTGCCTCCACAAATAATAATAGACTCACAAGGACTCGTAAAAGGGTGGACAGCCTGGGAAGAGATAGGGCAACCGTCTCTGCTGATTGGCGGGTTTGCTGCTCTGATCATAGGGGGCATTGTTCTTTTACCAGGCGATGAATAGACCTTGAGGAAAGTTTTTCGGCGCGCCTCAGCGCCGGTCAGCAAGTCGGCATGGGCGAGGACGCGCTGTGGAGCTATGAAAAATGGGTTGTTTCGCTCTACGACCAAACCGGCATGTGGCCCGCACTGGTCGGGGGGGATTACGGTTATGGCACGCCCGCAGCCCCTGGGCGGGCATCTCATCTTGGGATACAGAGCAAGCTGACCTCGTAGAACTCCTCACACCTGGAACCGAGGTCAACGCCGCCTGGATGGCCGAACTCGATCATATCGCTGCCGCGATCACGGAACTGCGCGACGCCGGCGTGGCGGTGCTGTGGCGGCCCTTCCACGAGATGACCGGGAGTGGTACGCATCCCGGCGACCCGGGCCCTACATCGATATGTGGCAGCATATGCACGATTATCTCACCATCAAAAAGGGGCTGGACAACCTGCTGTGGGTCTATTCCGCCGCCTGCCCCCGGGCGCGTCTACACCACCGACACCGGCAAATTAACGCTGGACATTTCTGACGAAGCCAGCGCAACCTTCACCGCCGACGCCGAAAGAACTCAGATCGTGATGGGCTATCTCTCGCAGCATGAACAAGTTGCACTCTCCGCCCTCGAAGTTGATTCGAGAATCGATGGCCTCTTCTGGCTCACATCCATGGACGATACTCCCCTGGCGGAGAGCAGATCCGCACTCTTTCTGGCAGTAGGGAAGCAGGAGTATTTTGAGAGTGAAATTACGCTCTCCGAGGCGGAGGGTGTCCAGAGCGCGATCCTGACCGACCCAGGCAAAACGCCAAACCTTTTGCAGTATATGGATGCGACGATCACCATCCACAGCCCTTCACTCGCCGGGGCGTCCGTCTACGCGCTGGGCCCCGCCGGGGAGCGGATGATGGAAATCCCCGCCACCCGCGCAGCAGAATCTATCACCTTCAATATTGTAGATATTCCCAGCCCGTGGTTTGAAATTGTTGTTGAAGAGTAATTTTTATTGAGTTCTCCCACCACTTGCGCGGGAGGGGCGGCCGGGTGGGAACCGTCCATTTACTCGAAGCATTCAGAGAGAAATGACACAATCGGTTGTGTCATGACCGTGTCCCTCGGTGCGCCTATTTGGTTGTTGACTTCGCCGTGAGAAAGAGAGCGTGCATCTATGGTTGTGGTAGCGATTCCAGCAGACATGAGGGCAGCAAGGAAATCTGTCTCGATCTGTTGTCGTTGTGGAGTTCCGCGTACCACCCCAATTATTGGCGGGATGCCAGTGTCAGGTTGGATAAGCAAGGTCGCTGATGTTTCTGTCAGATAATTTGGGTTATTTCCGAGTGCATTTTGCCATTGTTTTTTCTCACCATCAGGATCGTTGCCGACTGCCTCCGGCTTATCAAAGCCTACCGTATCGAGCGGGCCGGCGCATACAATTGTATCCAGGCCTAATCCATAATCTGCAAGATAGGTAGGGTTTATTGCCACGTTGGAAACGATGTCGGCGCCAGCCGAATGTCCAAGTAGTGCTATTCTTGTTGAATCACCGCCATAGTCAACAATATTTGTCTGCACCCAGGCAATAGCGGCCGCGATATCGAGAAAATGATCGGGGTATTCCGCTGAGTATTGCTGCCCCGGCCTGGTCAGCCGGTAGTTCACACTCACGAAAATCCAGCCTTGCTGATTAAAAAGGGAAACCTTGTTCTCGACTTGTTTGGCTTTGTCACCAATGGCGTAACCACCGCCATGTACCCACATCACGACCGGCGCATGACAAGATGTCACAGGTAAATAGATATCCAGACTGAGTAGATTAGGATCAAAACCGGGTGCGGTTTTGTATACCACTGTCGTTGGCAAATCGAGCTTGGCACATTGCTCACTCACTACTGGTGCCGTGGTATTGTCTATTTGCTCCTGATTGGGGATGGTTTGAGACGAGAACCTGCAAGCTGTGAGTACCAAGATGAGCGGCAAGATGAATAGTGGCTTTCTACGATTCATGCTTTTCTTCCTTTCATTTTCAATTCCACCCTATTCTAAATAATTTTTATGAACTCAATGCAAACGGATTGTAACTCTATTGAAAAATGGCCCCAACAGAAGGCGAGCAGTAACTAGATCTTCGGTGAATTATGTTGCTTCGTTTGCAACGATTCTTTAAAATAGTCGGTATTCCCCCAATGGTACAATACAACACATCGCGTAGAACATTGCTCCCACACCTATGAAAGCAACCTGAATGAACACAACTACTCCCCCGCGCGGTTTCCCCGTCGCCGAATTCGAATCTCGTCTCAGCCGCGCCCAAGCGTTGATGAACGAACAAAATCTCAACGCTCTGCTGCTGACCACCGAGCCAGAATTCCGTTATTTTACGGGGTTCCTCACCCAATTTTGGCAAAGCCCGACCCGCCCGTGGTTCTTAGTCGTTCCTCTAAAAGGTAAGCCGATAGCCGTCATTCCTCAGATTGGCGCTGATTATCTGGAAACCACCTGGATCGACGACATCCGCACCTGGTCGTCACCTGCGCCTTACGACGATGGCGTTTCTCTGCTTGCACAAGCATTGAAGGAAACCTCAGGCGCGAGCGGGCAAATCGGTTTACCAATGGGCCGGGAAAGCCATCTGCGCATGCCGCTGGCTGATTGGAACGCTATACGCGCCCAACTTTCTGGGGCAGAATTTGCAGATGCCACATCCATCATTCGCTCATTGCGGCTGATTAAATCAGAAGCCGAGATCGAGAAAATCAAGTACATCTGCGAGATTGTCTCCGGCGCGTTCGAAGCCCTGCCGGATCTCCTATCTATTGGCGATACGGAGCAGGAAGCCTTCCGGAAATTCAAGATCGATATTCTTCGGCGCGGCGCGGACGATGTGCCGTACCTGGTCGGGGGCGCTGGGCCGGGCGGTTATGATGACATCATCTCACCGCCTTCGGAGCGCGCTTTGCAGGCTGGTGATGTTCTCATGCTGGATACCGGCTCAGTCTTCGATGGCTATTTCTGCGATTTCGACCGCAATTACGCCTTCGGGCAGGCCTCCGATGCGGCACGAAAAGCCTACGATGTCCTCCATCAGGCCACCGAAGCCGGAATGCTAGCCGCGCAACCCGGCGCGAAATGCAGCCATGTTTTCCACAGCATGTGGGAGATTATCAGCGCAAAAAGCGAGGCCAACAGCGGTGTGGGGCGCCTGGGGCACGGCCTCGGGATGCAGTTGACCGAGTGGCCTTCGCACACCCATTTCGACGATACAGTATTAGAACCCGGTATGGTGCTGACGATCGAGCCGGGCATGAGCATCGCCCCGGGCAAAATGATGGTGCATGAAGAAAACATTGTCATCAGGGAAAGCGGTCCTGAGCCGCTCACCCGACGCGCTCCGGCAGAATTGACGGTCATCAACTAAAAAACGGTCGCACCGTGAAGGTGCAAAGCGCGCAGAGGGTACGATGAAAAAAATACACCACAACACTTTACAAGACATCCACCTTGCTCGGAAAACTATCGCCCCCCTGCTCACGGAAACCCCTCTCGTCCAGTCCCCCACACTGAGCGAACAAACAGGCCACCCTGTCCACCTTAAGCTTGAAACACTGCAAAAAACAGGCACCTTCAAGGCGCGCGGCGCGACCCATATGATTTTCAACCTCAGCGCCGATGAAAAAGCCTGCGGCGTGGTGACGGCTTCTACCGGAAACCACGGGCGGGCGGTTTCCTACGCGGCGCGGGAAGTCGGTATCCCCGCGGTGGTGTGCATGTCCGCCGATGTGCCGGACAACAAAGTGCGGGCCATCGAAGCTCTGGGCGCGCAGGCCGTGATCGAGGGCAAAAGCCAGGATGATGCCTTTCTTCGGGCAGAGGCATTGCAGGCCGAACGCGGCATGGTGATGGTTCCCCCATTCGACGACCCCCACATCATCGCCGGGCAGGGCACCATTGGGCTGGAAATTCTGGAACAAAATCCAGCCGTGGGTACGGTGCTGGTGCCCCTTTCAGGCGGCGGATTGATTTCTGGAATCGCGCTGGCGATGAAATCGGCCAACCCCCCAATACGCGTGATCGGCATCTCGATGGAACGCGCCCCGGTCATGTACCACAGCCTGCAAGCGGGCAAGCCGATCCAAATGGATGAAGAAGAAACCCTGGCCGACAGCTTGCGCGGCGGCATCGGGTTGGATAATCAATATACCTTCCAGATGGTGCGTGACCTGGTAGATGAGTTGGTTCTCGTGACCGAAGAGGACATTGCTTCGGCGATGCGTTTCGCTTTCAGGGAACATCAGCTGGTATTAGAGGGGGCCGGCGCGGTGGGCATTGCCGCGCTCTCCGCGGGGAAAGTCTCAAAAATGCGCGGCGATGTGGTAATCGTGCTAAGTGGGGGAAATGTGGCTATGGATGAGTTTTTGGAAGTGGTGGGTTGAGACGCGTCTCAACGCTTAATTTGCAGGCCCATACCCCTTTCAAGGGCTTTTTGGTACGCCAGCGTTGCAATGACGGTATCTTGCATCCCAGTACCGGTTAAATCGCAAATCGTAATTTGCTCATCGCTGGTGCGCCCGGGATGAACACCGCCTGTGATTTCTCCCAACTCAACGGCCTCCTCTTGCGAGGCAAAAATGCCCGCATCCAGGGCGTGATGCGCTTCGCCCAGGCGAAAAACCTGCGAGCGGCTGTCACAGACATAAATGTCCGCCCGCCCCAAAGCATCCGCGAATAGTTCTTGTTTCTCTTCGGCATCAGACCCCATTGCGGTGATGTGCAGCCCCGGGTGCAGCCACTCTGCTTTGAGGTAGGGCGCCTTCGAGGGCGTTGTTGTGACCACAACATCGCTCTCCCGAACGACCGCTTCGGCATCCATCATCGGAAGCGCTTCCACCCCTAAAATTTCCGGCATCTCTTCGATATAGACATCCATCCCCGCCAGGCTATAGACCAGCACGCGCTTGAAGTCACGCACCTGCTTGAGGGCCATCATCTGGTAACGGGCCTGCGCGCCCGCGCCGATCACCCCAACGGTTTCGACGTTTTGGCGTGCCAGATGACGCGCCGCTACCGCTCCCGCCGCGCCGGTGCGCACATCCGTCAGATAGCCGTTATCAAGCAAAACAGCCTGGGGGATACCGGTTTTGGCGCTGAAGAGCGTCATCATGCCGCTCAAACTGGAAAGCCCCAATTTGTGGTTTTCGAAAAAGCCGGAAGAAACCTTGATGGCAAAACTCTCCAGGCCGTATACCGTCGCGCTCTTGACATCCACTTCGCCGTTGACTTCGGGAAAGTCGATGCGCATGATGGGCGGCATGGTGACCTGGCCTTGCGATAATTTAGAGAACCCCGACTCGATGGCGTCGATAACTTCGGGGGTGATTTCAATACACTGGCGTAGTTCAGTTTCGGTAAGGATATTGATTTTCATACGCAGTCATGATTTTTGGACGCTGACAAATACAGATAAGCGCGGATGAAATAACATCCGCGTTTATCTGCGAAAATCCGCGTCCCACTTAGTCTTCGAGAGTAGAAGTGTCGCCCTCGTCCAGACCCAGGGCGCGGGCTTTGAGCAGGCGGCGCATGATCTTGCCGGAGCGCGTCTTGGGCAGTTTATCCACAAAGGTGATTTCTTCGGGGCGGGCGATTTTGCCCAGATGCTCACCGACGTGTTCGATTAACTCATCAGCCAGGTTCGTAGTTACCTCAGCGCCAGCGCGCAAGATGCAATAGGCGTGGATGGCCTGACCTTTGACATCATGGGGCAGGCCGATCGCGGCGGCCTCGGCCACGTCAGGATGCCCCACCAGGGCGCTCTCGATTTCGGCGGTCCCCAGGCGGTAACCGGAGACTTTGATGACATCGTCCACGCGCCCGATGATCCAAAAATAGCCGTCTTCGTCGCGCTTGGCCGAGTCGCCGGTGGTGTAGTAGCCGGGGTATTTGCTCCAGTATTGCTCCACGTAGCGGTCGGGGTTTTTGTAGATGGTGCGCAGCATGGCGGGCCAGGGGTGTTTGAGTACCATGTAGCCCTCTTCGCCATCGGGAACGGGATTGCCTTCCTCGTCCAGGATTTCAGCTTCCTGCCCAAAGAAGGGGCGCGTCCCCGATCCGGGCTTGAGCGGCACCACCGGGGTGGGGGTAATCATGAAGTTGCCGGTCTCGGTCTGCCACCAGGTATCCATAATCGGGCAGCGTTCCCCGCCGATGACACGGTGATACCACTTCCAGGCTTCGGGGTTGATCGGCTCGCCGACCGAACCCAGCAGCCGCAGCGAGGAGAGATCGTGGCGGTTGGGCCAGGATTCGCCGAAGCGCATCAGGCCGCGGATAGCCGTCGGGGCGGTATAGAAGACGGTCAGGCCGTATTTGGCGACCATGCGCCACCAGCGGTCGGGATAGGGGAAATTGGGCGCGCCTTCATACATGAAAGATGTCGCCCCCAACACCAGCGGCGCGTAGACGATGTACGAATGTCCAGTGATCCAACCGGGATCGGCGGCGCACCACCAGCGGTCGTCATCCTGCAAATCGAAGACATATTTGAGCGTGGTCGAAGTGCCAACCATATAGCCGCCGTGAGTGTGCAGGATGGCTTTAGGCGTGCCGGTCGTGCCGGACGTGTACAGGATGAAGAGCGGGTCTTCGGCGTCCAGCTTTTCGGTCTCGCAATGGCCGTTAGCAATGGGCAGTTGCGCCAGATCGTGATACCAGTAATCGCGGCCGGTTTCCATGTAGATATCCTGGCCGGTACGCTTGACCACAATCACGGTTTCGACCGAGGGCGAGTGCTTGACGGCTTCATCGACGACTTTCTTAAGTTCGACGATCTTGCCGCGCATCCAACCGCCATCGGCGGTGATGACAACTTTCGATTCTGAATCATCAATGCGGCCACCCAGCGCGTCCACGCTGAAACCGCCGTATACCACCGAATGGATGGCGCCCAGTTTGGCGCAGGCCAGCATGGCGAAGACGATCTCCGGGATGCGTCCCATGTAGATGGTAACGCGGTCGCCCTTGCCTACGCCCATCGCTTTGAGAATGTTGGCAAATTGATTGACCTCGCGATTCAGCCCGTGGTAAGAAATGGCCCGGCTGTCTCCAGGCTCGCCTTCCCAGATCAGCGCCAGCTTATTTTTTCGCCAGGTTTCCAGGTGCCGGTCAATGGCATTGTGGATGATATTGGTCTGCGCGCCGACAAACCATTTGTAGAATGGGGCTTCGCTGCCATCCAGAACTTGCTCCCATTTTCGATACCATTCCAGAGTTTCGGCTTCATCGGCCCAAAAACCTTCCAGGTCTTCTGCAGCGCGTCGAGCCGTTGCCTCCCAATCTTTGAGACGCGCTTTTTCGATCACATCCGTAGACGGATAGAAAACCTCACCTTGCAATGTTTTTTTTGCTGTCATGATTTACCTCCGTTTGGCAATTACCTATAAAAAGATTGGGTATCCAGTATCCAGCCACCTACGGCCTGGCGATGAATCGCCGGGCCAAGAAACCGAAGTCGGATCAATCCGACTGCTAGATTCTAGTCAGATTTATCTGACTTGGTAGAGTTAGCCGGGGAATTCATTCCCTGGCGAGCCAGGCTGAGCAGATATCTTTGAAGACTGCTTGACCCACATTTGGGGGGGCTTCCGAAAGTTCGTAAAGAGCCATTTTATAGAATACAAAACCCAAGCGGGCGCAATTAGACGCGCATGGCCTGATCCAGAGACACGAAAATACTTGCAGCTAGTGCTGCAAGATCGCGCTGAAAAACGTCTGAGTGCGTTCGTGCTGCGGGTTATCGAACACCTGCGCGGGAGGCCCTTGCTCTACAACCTTGCCGTCGGCGAAGAAGATCAGGCGGTCGGAGACTTCGCGGGCGAAACCCATCTCATGGGTGACGATGAGCATCGCCATATCTCCCTCATCGGCGAGCTTGCGCATCACCCCGAGCACTTCACCGACCAACTCAGGGTCCAGCGCGGAGGTGACTTCATCGAAGAGCATCACCTTGGGCTTCATGGCTAGGGAACGGGCGATAGCGACACGTTGTTTTTGCCCGCCCGAAAGCTGAGATGGAAAATGGTCAAGCTTATCGGATAAACCAACCATATCGAGAAGTTCTTTGCCCATTTCGACGGCTTCTTTTTCGGGAATGCCTTTCACGTAAATAGGGGCTTCGGTAACATTGCGCAGCGCGCTCATGTGCGGGAAAAGGTTGAAGTGTTGAAAAACCATCCCAATATCGCCGCGTACCGCCCGCAGGTGTTTTTCATCCGCTTTGATGAGTTTCCCATTGACTTCTTTGTGCCAGAGCGGCACCCCATTGACGTAGATCACGCCATCATCTGGCTCTTCCAGGGTCATGAGTACTCGCAAAATGGTGGTTTTACCAGAACCGCTGGGGCCTACGATGGTAATTTTTTCGGCAGGAGCAACTTCGAGATCCAACTGGTCGAGAACGACAAGTTCTCCAAAAGCTTTGCTGACTTCCTTAAAACGGACGATGGGTTGTAGTTTATTTTGCATAGCGAGCCTCCAATTTCTGTACAAATAATGCAGCAGGGTAGCTTATGAGGAAGAATAAGACACCAACCATTGTGATTGGTTCTAAGTAGCGGAACGTGTAAGCGCCAACATTTTTTGCTTCCTGAAGCAATTCCAGGATGCTGATTGCTGCAAGTTGGGGGGTCTCTTTGAACATCGCTACCAGGTAATTCCCCAAAACGGGTATCATCGGAGGAATGGCCTGGGGCAAGATGATGCCTGTCCAGGTGTGCCTCATCGAAAAGTTAAGCGCGCGCGCAGCTTCCCATTGCCCGCGCCCGATGGCATCGATACCAGCCCGATATACTTCAGAAAGATAGGCGCTGTAATGCAGCCCCAGGCCGATTACCCCGACGAGAAAAGCATCTAACTTAACGCCATATAGGGGGATAACATAAAAGAAAAAGTAAAGCTGTACCAGTAAGGGCGTGCTGCGAATAAACTCCACAAACGCATCGGTACTTTTCGATAACACTTTATTATCCGAGCGGCGCGCCAGTGCAAAAAGAAGCCCTACCACAACTGCAAAAAGAAAACTGGTCAGTGCAGCGCTAATGGTTACTTTCAAGCCCCGGAGAAGCTGGGGCATAAATTCGAGGACGAAATTCCAGTCAAATCCCATGGTTCATCTCCCTATGCCCACTGCCGGCGGTTCTCTAACCAACGGACGCCCCAGGCAATTGGACGCGTCATGATGAAGTAGAGGATGAGCAATGAGATAAAAATTTGCGGCGTTTTACTAAAGTGGCGCGGCCGCAACTTGTAGGCGTGGAAAGTCATATCGGAAAGGGTGATCAGGGAAACCAGGGCGCTGAGCTTCAGCAGGTCGATTAATAAATTCCCTACGGGAGGCAGAATGCGCACCAGAGCCTGGGGCAAGATCACCCGCCGCAAACGCAACATGGGGGACATGTTCAGGGCAATCGAGGCTTCAATCTGCCCCTTATCCACCGCATTGATGCCGCCGCGCACTACCTCCGCCATATACGCGCCAACATTCAGTCCCAATGCGATGGTTCCCGCCTGAAAAGCTGTCAACGTGAGATTGAAGGGCGGCAGCGGCAAGACGAAGAATATCCAAAACATTTGCACAAGGGCCGATGTCCCTCGAAAGATCTCCACGTAAACCCCTGCGACCGTACTCAAAATTTTGTTGTTCGAGGCCCGCGCCGAACCAGCGATAAGCGCCACCAAAAGCGCCAAAACTGACCCGGCAGCCGAGACCTGGATGGTTACCAGCGCGCCCTCCATCAAGATAGGAAATATCTCAACAAAAAATTCCATACTGCTGCCTCCTCCATCAATCTTAGGAGTTACGCACTTCCACACCCCCCTATTTCCGGAATATCTTTCAGCGAACTGCGTAAGTCCTAAATCTACTATCTAATAGATTCCGAGCGTTACGTCAAAACCGCAGCCATGCGCTCAATGGCTTGCTTGATATTTTCTATCGAATTGGCATACGAGAGCCGCAAATAGCCTTCACCGAACGCACCAAAAGCCGAGCCGGGCAACAGCGCAACCCCCGCTTCATCTAAAAACCAGTTGGCAACTTCGTTGGATGATTTTCCCAGGGCCTTGATATTCGGGAAGACATAAAACGCACCTTGTGGTTTCTGGCAGGTCACACCAGGCAGGTTGTTCAGACCTTTTACAATCACATCCCGCCGCCGTTCATACTCAGCCAGGACAAAGTCAACCTGTGCCTGCGGCCCGGTCAGGGCTTCCATCCCGGCAATTTGGGTAAATTGCGCGGTGGAACCGAGTGAATGAGTCAGCAGCAGCCCAACGCGCCGGGCCATCTCCTCGGGCATCACCCCAAAGCCCAGCCGCCATCCCGTCATGGCGTATGTTTTGGAGAAACCATCCATAATAACAGTGCGTTCTGCCATGCCCGGCAGCGCGTAGATCGAAGTCGCCTCCTCACCATCGTACACAATGCGGGCGTAGATCTCGTCGGAGAGTACCCACGCATCGTGACGTTGGGCGGCTTCGGCAATATGCGCTAAATCAGCTTTGGGCATCACGCCCCCGGTAGGATTGCTGGGCGAGTTGATGATGATCAGTTTCGTTTTCTCATTGACCAGGCTGTCGAAGACGTCCAGATCGAAAGAAAAGTTATTCTCTTCAGCTAGCGGTACGGGAACGGCCACACCACCCGCTACGCCAATCATGGCTTCGTAGGTGGGAAATCCGGGGTTAGGATAGATGACTTCGTCACCCGGCTCGACCAGGGCCAGCGTGGGGAAGAAGATATTCGGCTTTCCGCCGGGACTCACAACGATTCGCTCGGGGTTGATCCTCACTCCCCGGCGTTGTCCTGCCTCCTCGGCAATGATCTCCCGAAAGGCGGGCATCCCTGCCGGAGGGGTGTAACGCGTCTTGCCTTCTGTGATCGCCCGCACACCCGCCAGGCTGATGTTATCGAAAGTGTCGAAATCTGGCTGCCCGATCTCCAAATGGATAATCTCGCGCCCCTGCGATTCCAGGGCCTGCGCGCGTGCCAGCACCTCATAAGCGCCTTCGGCTTTCAAATGGTCTGTCCTGGTCGCGTAGCTCATATTCATTCCTCATAAAATGTGTAGCGTAAAACGCTAATTGAGTTTCACGTTGTACGCTACAACAATCCCTTCAACTCATCGAACTCTTCGTCCTTGATCGTGAACCAGTGCTCCGGCTGCGGAAATTCATTCGATTTGACTTCACTGACATACTGTTTCAACCCGTTGAGAATGACTTCTCCGGCGTTGCCAAAAACTTTGGCCATGCGCGGCTTGAACTTGGGATACAGGCCAAACATGTCGTGGTAGATCAATAACTGGCCGTGCGCGTCGGGGCCAGAACCCAGGCTCAGGATCAGGCAATTATCGGCGGCTTCGGTGATCATCTTCGTCACCCGGTCGGGCACCATCTCTAACAAAATGGCAATCGCGCCAGCTTCTTCGAGCGCTTTGGCGTCATCCATAATCTGTTTGGCCTGCTGTGCCCCGCGCCCTTGCACGCGAAAACCACCCAGCGCGGCGACGCTCTGCGGGGTAAGACCGAGGTGCCCAATCGCCGGGATTCCGGCATCGGAGATGGCTTTAATACGCGGCGCCATTGCCGCGCCACCTTCCAGTTTTATGGCATCACAACTTGCTTCTGCCATAAAGCGCCCGGCGTTCAAGACGGCGATTTCGTTGCCGGGTTGGTAGCTCATATAAGGCATATCGCCAACCAAAAAGGCGGTCGGCGCGCCCCGGCGCACGGCCTGCGTATGGCGGATCATATCTTCCATGGTTACGGGCAGCGTGCCATCGTAACCCAGCATGGTCATGCCCAGGCTGTCGCCGACCAAAATCATATCGATACCAGCCTGTTCCTGAAAGTGCGCGGTGGGGTAATCGTAGCAGGTCAGCCAGGTTATGGGTTCATTTTTGGCTGCTTTATCGAATAAGGTTCGAATGGTTACTTTTTTGCGTTCGCTCATGATAATGGTACTCCTTGGAGGAAAGTCCGAAAAATAGGGGTGTGGGGGGTGCGGAGCACCCCCCACACCCCTATTTTTCGGTAAATTTTCAACGAACTGCGTAAGTCCTATGTTTACTGATTCGACGCGTAATCCAGCGCCTGAGAGAGATCAGCGATCAAATCATCTACATCTTCGATGCCCACAGAATAGCGAATGAGCGTTTCGGGTATCCCCATAGCAGCGCGCTGCTCTGCAGAAACTTCAACATGGCTGGTCGTGCGCGGCGGGCCGGCGACGGTTTCCACAGGCCCCAGGTTTGCAGCAAGGTGGGCGTATCTCAAACGCGGCAGGAATTTGCTGACACTATCGAAATCACCTTTCAGGAAAAAGCTCATCATGCCGCCAAAGGAACGCATTTGTTTCCTGGCGATCTCGTGATTTTCATGCGTTTCCAGTCCGGGGTAGAAGACATCTTCGATAAATGGATGAGCCTTCAAGAAACGCGCGATCTTCAGCGCATTTTCGCTTTGGCGCTCAACACGCAATGCCAGGGTCTTGATGCCGCGGATCATCAAATAGGCTGCCATCGGATGAAGCGTTGCCCCGTTGATCTCGCGATAAGCATAAGCCCCGTGCACCAATTCTTCAGCACCGCACAGAACGCCGCCCAAAGCATCGGCATGGCCGCCGATGAATTTGGTCGCGCTGTGTACAACGCCATCAGCGCCCAACTCAAGCGGGTTGGTATTGATCGGCGTAGAGAAAGTATTGTCCACAATCACGGTCGCGCCCACATCGTGCCCGGCTTTGGCGAGACGTTCAATATCGACAACTTTTAACGTTGGATTGGTCGGGGTTTCCAGGTACAACACTTGGCAGCCTTTGGCAACTGCGGCTTCAATGGCTTCGTGATCCGTTGTCGGGCAAAGTTCAACATCAACATTAAGGCGCGGTAAAAAACGCGTAAAAATTTCATTTGTGCCGCCGTAAGTATCTTTCACAGAAACCACCCGGTCGCCCGGTTTGAGCAGCGAATACAAAGTGTTGCTGATGGCGGCCATACCGGTCGAGAAACTGGTCGCGGCTTCAGCCCCCTCCAATTGGCGCATTTTCTCTTCGAATACCGCCACGGTTGGGTTGGTGTTGCGGCTGTAAATATGCCCTTCGGCTTTTCCCAGGGCAACATCGAGCCAGTGGTCTAAATCCTGATAGCCATAGCTGACGCTATGCGCCACTGGAACTTGAGTCGTTCGCTCCCAGCCGTCTTTTCCTTCTTCTCCGCTCCAAACAGCCAGGGTGCCAAAACCAGGTTTGTGTTGATCGGTCATTGTTATTTGTTCTCCATGTGTAACAAAAAACCTAGAGAGAGAAATTTCTCTCTCTAGGTTTTGACTACTTTTGAAACTCGATCAGGGGCAAATATCACCGACAACCGCAGCGCCAGGAAGGGTGAAATCACCAAAGCCAGGATACGTGTTGTGAATTTCAAGCAAGGTACCATTCGCTTTGAGTTCTTCCAGGGCAGCGTTGTATGCTTCTACAAAATCCGTGTCGGCCTGGCGGAATACTGCGCCGCCAAAGTTGGGGGCGGTGTCGACGAAATCGGCAACGATCTCAAGGCCAGAGCCTTCACCCAAATCAGCCATAATACCGTTGAGCGTGGGGGCTGTGCCGGTATAGACATCCACCTGACCGGCCTGTACAGCCGCGGCGCCGGATGCATCATCCGGGAAGAGGGAAATCTGGTCGTCAGATACACCATCGTTCAGCATTTTGTCATGCTCGGCATAACCGTTGCCGGTTGACGCGCGCACATCGGGGTTGGCAGCAATATCAGCATAACTGTGCAGATCAAAGGGATTGCCCTCTGCAACCAGTAAACCATCCACAATTGTGTAATCGGGGTTACCAAATGCAACGGCTTCGCAGCGTTTGGGGGTGATGTACATCCCCGCGGTAACCATATCGAAGCGGCCTGCATTCAAGCCGGGGATCAACGCGCCCCACTCGGTTACGATGGGTTCCATGACAACTTCACCACCAAAGATAATTTCTAAAGCAGCGCGAACGACATCAGGGGAAACACCCCGAAGAACATTGTCATCGTCCAGGTAGCCATAGGGGTATTCGTTGGCGATGGCTACGACAACAACGCCATCCTGCCTGATTTTGTCCATAGTGGACATGGATCCAGCTTCAACTTCCACCACCTCGGTGACAACGACTTCTTTTTCGACCTCAACAACCTCGGTAACAACAACTTCCTTCTCGATGACTTGAGGCTGGCAAGCGCTCAGAGCGAAAACCAAGACAGCAACAAGTCCAACCAATATAGCAAATTTTTTCATATTCATCTCTTCCTCCGAAATTAAATAATTTAACCTTCTTCGATCAATCGTGCACAGTTCATTCGGGTGGCACCACCTCCTTTCAGCTTACATCTGCGCTACCTAAAAAGTCGTTGATCCGGTGTAACACCATGGCCAGATGATTGCGCCGCACCGTGGCCAAAGTGGCAATATCATTGGCGCGCAGGGATTTGATCACATCCCTGATTTCTTCATATACCGCCAACACTTCTTCTTCCCAAACGAGTTCAGGTAAAATCTGCAACCAAACCCGCGCCGTTTGATGAAAGAGCTGGTCATACACTTTCTGAAGGGGCAGATTGGTGATCAGCTTCATCATCTCTTCGTGGAATTCGAGATAAAGCAGTGCGAGTGCTTTGAGATCATAGTGTGACTGTATGTCTTTGACCTTAACCATTAACTGTTCTAATGCATCGATATGCTTTTCTGTGATGCGGGGAGAAGATAATTCACCAACTAATTTCACAAGCTTCAGCCGGAAAGCGTACACATCTTTGAGCGCTTTGACATCCACCGTTGTTACCAGAGTACCAATGCGGCGCTGGCTGGTGACCAATCCCTCGAATTCGAGGCGGTGCAAAACCCTACGAATGGGGGTGCGGCTCACACCAAACTCCGCAGCTAGCTCCTCTTCTCGCAAGGCCGCCCCAGGGGGATAGTCAAGTAAATAAATTCGTGTGCGAATTTCCTGATAGAGCGAATCAAAATCAGTACTTGAAGGCATCAGTTATTCCTCATTTATAAGCAGTGCAGAAGATTTTCAGCATTCACAGCTTTTAGGTCAAATATGGGGTTTCGTTGTGAGAAAACTAGATCTTTGTGATATACTAAAGAACGACTAAAATACATAATGTATACAATTGACATTGATAGTGTATCATTAATAAAATGGGCTGTCAAATCAAATCCTATCCACCTGCACGGCTTTCTTAAATTTGTGCTATACCAGAAATTTACCGCAGAGAACGCCGGGTTCGCTGAGTTTTTTAAATTTTTCTCTGCGTTCTTTGCGCTCTCAGCGGTAAAAGCGCTTTTCGTTTCGACTTTAAGAAAGCCCTGTATCCACCTGCATTTCGGAGTGAAGGAGTAAAACTGTGAGACAAAGAACCGACCTGGCTTTCCCTATGCAAGAGTATGAACGTCGCTTGAGCGATCTGCGTGCCCGTATGAAGGCACGCGGGATAGATGCCCTGATGGTAACAACCCCTGAAAATATATGCTATTTGAGTGGGTTCGAAAGTTGCGGCCACTATTATTTCAATGCCCTGGTTATCCCATTAGAAGGGGAACCCTTTATGGTGCCCCGGCTTCTTGAAGATAGCGGTGTGCAGTACTATACCTGGGTAGAGTTGAGTCGCCCTTATAAAGATGAACAAGATCCTATGGACGTTTTGCACAATGCCCTGGGCGAATTTAGACTTCTCGACAAACGGATTGGTTTCGAGAAAGAATGCTGGTTCTTTACAGCTGCGCAGCAAGAGCGCTTTTTCGCCAAATCTCCAGGTACCGATTATGCAGACCACTCCGGGATTGTCGAAGAAGGTCGAGTTATTAAATCCGAGTACGAAATTGAGATGATGCGTAAAGCCGCACTGGCAACCCAAGCCGGAATGCGCGCCGGTATCGATGCCGTGAAGGTTGGCGCGACCGAAAATGATGTCGCGGCAGAAATTCATTACGCCATGATCAAGGCGGGCAGTGAGTGGCCGTCGATCTCCCCATTCATCGCCTCCGGGCCGCGCGGGGCTGTTGGTCATGCCACCTGGGCTGGCCGCACCATCGAGAAAGAAGAATTTGTCTTTTTGGAAATTGCCGGAGCGCTAAAGCGTTATCACGCCCCCATGATGCGCACCGTTTTCACCGGTGAAGCCGATGCGACAATGATTGCCGGTCAAAATGTAGTATTAGAAGCCTTTGATGCCGCGGTCGAACTCATCAAGCCGGGGGTCGCGGCTGGTGATGTCGATGCCCTTGCCCGGCGCGTGATCGCCGAATCCGAGTTTGGAGCTGAACAATCCTCACGCACAGGTTACTCTGTTGGCATCGGCCTGCCGCCAGATTGGGGAGAGGGTCAAATTTTGAGCATGAAACCCGGCGAATCGCGCTCCCTACAGGCTAATATGACCTTCCACCTGCTCCCCTGGATCCAAATCCCTGGCAAAGGCGGTGTGGGTATCACTGAAACCATTCGTGTGACCGAAGATGGCTGTGAAATCCTGACCAATTTCGAGCGTAAGCTGTTTTTAAAGTGATGGAGTAGGGTAAACAGGTATCCAAGGTAAACAGGGGTACGCAGTATTGCAACCGCACCTGTTCTGCATACCTTGTCTACCTTGTGTACCCTGTCTACTTTATCCACCTGTATCATCCCTTGGAATGCACACTATGACCATCGAAAAATCTCCCGTCAGCACAGACACCGATTTCGAAAAGGATGGGAAGCATATCTCCTATTTGCGCGTCCCCTATTCGCGCAATGCATCGGCCTGGGGAGCGTTGATGATCCCGATTGCCGTCATAAAAAATGGTACTGGCCCCACAGTGTTGTTCGTTGGCGGAAATCATGGCGGCGAATACGAAGGCGTGGTGACATTGCTCAAACTCAGCCGCAGTCTGGAAGCCGATCAAGTACAGGGGCGCGTGATTATCTTGCCCGCCCTGAATCTGCCTGCGGTAGAAGCCGGGGAACGGGTTTCCCCGATCGATGGGCGGGACATGAATCGGTCGTTTCCAGGCCAATATAATGGCAGTGTCTCACAAATTATCGCTCACTACGTGCATGAGGCCATTCTGCCCCTGTGTGATGCCGTGATCGACCTGCACTCTGGCGGTTACTCGCTCGACCTGGTGCCCTACAACAGTATGCACTACCTGCCAGATGAAAACCTGCGCCAACGCACTATGGACGCGCTGCTGGCCTTCAACGCGCCGGTATCGTTGATTATGCGCGAATTCACCGGTGAAGGCCTGCTCGATTATGCTGTCGAAGGAATGGGGAAAATCTTTCTTTGTGCAGAAATTGGGGGGCGGGGGGCGCTAACGCCTGCAGGATTGAAGATCACCGAGATTGGCGTTCAAAATATCCTCAGGCACTTCAACATCGTCGAGGGAGATGTCGCTGAACCGACAACCCGTTTGATGGAAGTGCCCGAACCGGGAAATTACGCTTATGCGCATAGCCAGGGAATTTATGAGACGTTTTTCGAGTTAGGGGACAAGGTCTCGGAAGGTCAGTCGGTAGGGCAGATTCACTACCCTGAAGACCCGGCCCGCGCTCCCGAAGTTTTAAGGATCGAACGCGGCGGGATGCTGATCGGTACGCGCGGGCCTGGATTTGTCGAGCGGGGGGATTGCGTGGCGGTTACGGCAGAAGATGTGCAGCTCTGACACAGCTTTAGAACCAGAGACTATCACCCCAGCAACAACTCTGGCAGAACGGTCGCTATGCCAAAGCCTGCCATCGTCTGATCAGCAAGCCGCCCTTTTGTTAGTGGTGAGCCTGCTGCAAAACACTCATCCCATACAAACATGAGTCGCCCCAAATTTAATCTTTTCAGGCGTTACGCACCTCCGCCCCCCACACCCCTATTTTATGTTGGTTTAGAGTTTTCGGCTATGCAGCAATTCATCTTTCTCCTTATCCTGGCTTGCAGTATCGGATTCTGAAACAGATCTCAATACTCTGTGAACAGGTTCTAAACAATTATGCAGTATTGTTGGAAGAAGAAGCAACGATTGTTCAGGAGGAACCATCATGAAAGGCGTCTATTTCATCACTACATTGCTTATTGGTCTCAGTTTGGCTTGTTCGCTGGGCGGGATGCTGCCATCATCGGAAGAAACAGCCACTCCCTCGCTTCTGCCTCCCACCCAACCCGTAGATGCCGCACCTTCGCCCGCTGCGGGCGGGGAATCCCCCACTATGGCGAGTTACCGTATCTGGGTAGAGACTAATCACAGTCTTGATTATCCTATCCATGGCTGCACAGTTCATAGCGATATATTGGATTCTGTGGTCGAGGAGGGCGGCGGCGTGATTCCATTGGGTGAGAGCTATTTCTATATCACCTGGTTCCCTGAGAACTGGGAGCTGATTACCGAAAAGCGGCTGATTGTTTCGCTGCATGGCAATGGCGGCTGTGCCGAGAAGAACTTCAATTGGTGGCTCAAACCGGCGCAAGAACAGGGGTTTGCTATTGCAGCGCTGCAATACGCTCAACAACCCGGCGCATCCAACGAACCCGAAGACCTGGATTTTATGGATGCCCAGGAAGTTTACGAAAGTATTCGCACAATTTTGGACGATTTGCAAATGTATGCTCCGTTAGACGAAACGCTGATTGTATACCACGGTTTCTCGCGTGGCTCGGCGCTCTCTTTCCAGATGGCACTGATGGACCGCGCCCCCGAGGGCTTGGGCGCTTTCGCCGCCTTTATATCCGATTCTGGGGGCGGGTTCGCCGAAACCAATGGGGAGATTCCCGGCTACATCCAGAATGCTCCCACAGACGCTTACCTGGGTGCGCATTTTTGGCTCTATTGCGGTGGGAAAGATCATAACGGCCGCACTTGCCAGGATATGGAGCGCATGGAAAAGATCATCCCCACCCTGGGTGGGGTGGTGGACGAACTCTATCAATTCGACCCCGGCGGGCACGGCATATTCATTACTGCTGAGAAAGGCAATAAATCGCCCCCACTCCAGGCATTGTTCGAGTACCTTCAGCGTTTAGCAGCTAGAGAGTAAGCCAGACGCAAGTAAGTTAGGCACAGTGTGGCGCGACAAAAAAGCCCGGAGCAATCGTTAACTCCGGGCTGTGTGCGGTCCCGAATGGGGCAGGTCGTTCAAAATCGCGGACATCAGTAAATGGATTAGAGTTTGCGTAAAACGCCTGATAGTCTAGTTTTATGGATTATCATCTAGTATAATGGACGATTATGGTAACCCCATCGATTCGAAACACGTTATCGCTTTTGGAATACTTGCGCGAGTCTCCCTCGGGCGCGAATGTCCAGGAGTTGCGAGCTGTCATTGATGCGCCGCGCAGTTCATTCTTTGTGTTACTGAAAGCGCTTAGGGCACTAGGCTACATAGAACAGTATTCGGCACGTGGGCCGTATTTTGCTGGCCCAAAACTGCTGGCATGGGGTAACAAAGCTGTCTTGGTGGATCGCGAACTGTTACGCGCCTTTCGTGAGCAGACTCATCTGGCCGCGCCGAGGAGTGGACATAGCCCGATAGCTGAAACCCTGGCGCTGGCCCTGCCGCGGCCACAGGGGATGCTGATTGTGGAGCAAACCCCCTCTCCCCATCGGCTGCGTGTGATGTACACGGTGGGGGAAATGATCCCCCCAAAGGAATGCGCTGCTGCCGCATTGTTTGGCGAATTCAAGCTGCCAGCCAACATTCAGGGCCGTGGTTATGTATTGCAAGAACAAGCTGACGCCGTAGAGCTGGCTTTGCCAATTTGTGCCGATGGCCTCAAACCCACCGCAGCAATCTTATTAACTGCGCCACGCGTGCGCTTTGCATCGCAAGATCTGCTGGCCTATTTGCCAATCTTGCGTGATATGGCGGCCCGCATTTCTCATCGCCTGGGGGCGCAGTTCTACGCACCATTTCGCGAACAGCGAGAGATAGCCTTGCAACCACAGAGCGGAATGACTTGGCAGGAGATCTCCGGGTTTTTGGATGGCCTGCATGTGGCGCGCCTGGCCTGTTTAAAACCGGATGGCACACCACATGTTGTTCCGGTATGGCAGCAATGGGATGGGGCAGCTATCTATGTTGCCGCCTGGGAAGGTTCATTTTGGGCCGCTTATCTTTCTCAAAATCCAGCCGTTTCGCTTACCGTAGATGAACCCTGGCCGCCATTGCGGCGTGTGATCGTGCGCGGCGAGGCGCGTCCCCTCAACAAAGAGGATTACCCAGGCGGAGCAGACGGGCTGGCTGCCGCCTTGCGCCGACGTTACCTGGGGGCAGTAGATGTACCCCTGGCATCGAGGGGCTGGCAGGCTTTTCGCATCACACCCTCAACTCTGCGAGGCTGGCAGGGTCTACCCCTGGCCGAATGACATCACATCATACCAGCGGATCGAGTTTGCGCCTCGCTTTCCTGGTGACACTGGTATTCTTCACCGCTTGGGAGGCTGCTGTGCGCGTATGGCGTGTGCCGGTATATTTGTTGCCCGCACCCAGCTGCGTGTTCGATACGTTATTATCGCAGCCCTTCTATTACCTGGATGCTTTGTCGGTTACGCTAGGCGAGGCTTTGATGGGATTGATTCTCGGTTCGGTAGTGGGAATTGGCGTGGCCGCGCTGGTCAGCTTGCGCCCTCAGGTCGAACGCAGCGTGATGACGCTGGCGATCCTGATCAAATCCACGCCGCTGGCTGCGATTGCTCCCTTGTTAACGATTTGGTTGGGTTTTGGGGTATTGCCTAAGATCATCATTACTGCGTTTTTGACCTTTTTCCCCACGTTGGTTAATGTGCTCGTTGGCCTGCAAAGCGCGGAACGCGAAATGCTCGACCTGATGCACATTCACCAGGCCACGCGGATGCAAATTCTCATCTATTTGCGCGCCTGGCTGGCTTTGCCTTATCTCTTTGCTGCTCTGCGCGTAACCGCTCCGCTCTCGCTGGTAGGGGCAGTCATTGCCGAGTGGACGGGCGCTTCCGGTGGTTTGGGGCGCGTGATGTGGCTGTCGTATGCTAATCTCAACCTGCCGCCTATGTTTGCCGCCATCTTCGTACTCTCCTTTGCGGGCATGAGTATTTACGGCCTGATCACCAGGTTGGAGCGTAAGAGCATCTATTGGAAAACCATACAAGTAAATTGAACCATCATAGGAGTTGATGTGACTGCAAAGAAAATTTTTCCCCTGTTCCTGTTTTTATTACTGGCTCTGAATGCCTGTACAGCCATTCCAAAGACTTCTGAAACCCAAACGATGACCTTTATGGCGGGCTACAAGCCTCAGGCGAATCTGCCCTTCGTTGGCGTATATGTTGCCCAAGAAAAAGGGTTCTTTGAAGAGGAGAATCTTGCCATAACCATTGAACATTCACCCGGTAGAGGAGAGCATGTGCAACTCCTGACGGCGGGTGCGGTGCAGGTCACCACTATGGACGCGGCCACCTTGCTCCAGCGGCGCGCCGACCCTGGTTTGCCGGTGGTCTCGATTGCGCTGATCGGGCAACGCGGCCAGCAGGCCTTCGCCGCGCTTTCTGAGACGGGTATCGAAACGCCTAAAGATTGGGAAGGTTTAACTGTAGGCTATAAAGGCACGCCCCCGCCGGACGTGTACGCCTTGATCGCGGCTGCCGGAGCGGATCTTGCGAAAATTGAAATGGTCAATGTGGGTTTCGACCCCCGCGTACTCACCGAGGGGCAGGTGGATATTTACCCGGTATTCAAATCCAATGAGCCGTATCTCATCCAAAGTTGGGGTTACCCGGTAACCGTATGGGACGCTGCCGATTATGGTGTGCCGACCCTCGGCCTGACGTACGTTGCCAGTGAAGCGATGCTGGCCGAGAATTCTGATCTGCTGGAGCGCTTTCTGCGCGCTGCTATCCGAGGTATCGAGTACGCCGCTGAATATCCCGAAGAGGCCGTCGAGATTGTGCTAGGATACGCTGGGCCGGAAACCGACCCCGAACACATGCGTTTTATGCTCGAAAGCGAAGTAAAAGACGCCCAAAGCCAATACGGGTATGGCTGGCAGACAGCGGAGCAATGGGGGGCTTTGGCCGAAATGCTGGTGCAATATGAAGCCTTGCCCAATGGTATGGATATCAGCGGTGCTTTTACGACTCAATTGTGGGAAGTGGCGCAAACCCCCTGATTACTCTCTGCTGACCACTCTGTTGCGCCCGGATTGTTTCGCGGCGTATAAGGCAATATCTGCCTGTCCCAGCAGATCGGATAGATGTTTGGCTTGATTGGTGATGGAGGCCACTCCCAGGCTGACCGTGATTTTAAGTGGGCCGACACCTGTCTCGATTGGATGATCGGCAACTGCGCAACGCAACCGCTCCGCCAGGTTATATGCACCCGCAAGCGGCGTTTCGGGAAGCAGAATGGCGAATTCTTCGCCTCCGTAACGCCCAAAAATATCAATGTCCCGAAGTTTTTGTGAACATCGTTGAGCGATCGTTTGAAGTACCTCGTCACCGATGGGATGACCAAAGTTGTCGTTGACGCGCTTGAAATGATCGATATCCAGCATAATTGCGGATAGTTCCCGCTTGAATCGTGCTGCTCGATTGAACTCGCGATTTCCAAGATCAAAGAGTTGACGACGATTAGGAATGCCAGTAAGTACATCGGTTACAGCCAGTTCTTGCACTTCTTCGAATAGGCGGGCATTCTCAATGGTAACGGCTACCTGGTTGGCAAAAATCGTGGCAAGATGTACATGTTGTTCTGTAAAGTGATGGGCTTCCAGGCTGTCTAGAGTCAACATGCCGATAGTCTGACCATGAGCGATCAGCGGTACCCCCAGCCAGGATCGTATTTCAGATAATGGGAATTTTTGAAAACTGGCATACTTACTAGATGGGTCATTGATAATGAGATGTCGCTGTTCCTGGATCACGATTGTGTTCGGGTTTTGCCCTGGTATGGGCATCCGCATACCAATGATGCCCTTGGTTTTCCCCCAGCCGCGTTGGTCAATGATTTCGAGAAAGTCCTCACGCAGCAATTGCACTGTAGCTGTATCATGGGGGACAATGCGGTTGATCTCGACCAAAACACGCTTAACTGCGTCTTTTTGTTGCAGCGCGTTGGCTACGTTTGCTCCAGCATCTCTTAATGTTTGTTGCTCTTGCGCGTGGCGTTCCATAGCGTCAAAAAGGCGGGCGCGCTCAATTGCCAAAGCAGCCTGACGGGCCAGCCCGCTGACCAGTTCAACCTCAGATGGAGAGAAGGAATGTGATTCGCTGTTGTAGTCGCCATAGATGCCTCCTAAGAATTCATCTCCAACCAATAAAGGGGCAACCAACAACGAGCGGATTCCGAAAAATTGCGCCCACTCGGGTGGGATTAGAGAACTTTGGGTGGCGTCGTTCACCGCTACTGGCAGGCGGGTGTCCATCATCTTTTTTATCAGGGGCACTTCGTTGGGATGCAGTCGCAATTGAGAAAAACGCTCACTTTGTTGAGAATCTAGTTTTAATTGTGCCCTGGCTCCTGCCTGAGGAAGTACCGGTACGAGCGTCTTCTCGTCTTTATTCCTTAAGAAAATCGCGACCCGGTCTAAGTGCAGTAAATTACGGGCAGCTTCGATAATCAGGTCAAGTGTTTCGGAGAGATCTAAGGTCGCGCCGATATTCTCAGAAAGGCGAAGCAGGGCAGCGACGGTTTCGGCGTGTTGATGAGCGCTGGTTAACAATTTGGCGTTTTCTACGGCTAACGCGGCCTGATTGGCAAATAATGTGAGTAATTCCAGGTGTTTTGCAGAAAAATAACCAACTTCGTTGTGCAGCACGTGGATTACCCCAGCGACTTGATCTTGCCAGATCATCGGCGCGCTGACCAGGGCAACAAACGGCTGCGCACCCTCATAGGCCTCGGCCCGCCCTTGCCAGGCGCGATAATCGTCTATTATCAATGTTTTGCCCGTTTCGGCCACAAATCCGGCCGATCCCTGACCATAGTTGAACACGGTCCCGGTATGGTCCTCAGGGGTTTTGTAGCTGACGACACAGCGGACCTCCCTGCGTTGGGGGTCGCACAGGTACATGCCGCCGCTGCTGCCATCCAATAACAGGGTGGCGCGTTTGACGATCGTTTCTAATAGAGCCTGGGGTTCATGGGGGGCAATTATGTCGAGAGAGGATTCATACAGGGCAGCTAGTTTTTCATTCCCCCGCCGAAGCGCCTCTTTGGACTTTTCCCGCTCGGTGATGTCGGCATGAGTAGCCAGGATAAATTGCTGCCCGCCCATTTCAATCAGATTGGCCCGCACCTCGATTACAAGTCGTGTGCCGTCTTTCCTCTGGTGAGCGGCATCGAAGGATATTCTACCCTTATTGAGTAACGAGGTTAGCCGTTGGGGAATCTTCTCGATATCTGCTTGATTGTCCAGAATAGAAATGGGTTTCCCGGTCAGCTCTTCTGATGAGTACCCATAGAGGTGATGAGCCGCAGAGTTGCTCTCTCTGATAACGGGAGGTATCGCGGTAGTTAGCAGAAAAACCGGATGTGGCGATTGTTCAAATAACGTGCGAAATTGGGCTTCACTCTCTTGATGGGCAATCTCGGTTTGGCGGCGGGCCAGTAGCTCTATTTTTATGCGGTTGCTCATATCGTAAAGGCGCCCAACCAGAATCCCAACAAGCAATACTAGCGCCGACCCTAGAAAACCTCCGTGTGTCATGATTTCCCAGCCGGGTTCCCCCATCAGGTTGAGCAGCAGCGCATTTGCCGGAAAGGAAAAAACGGCTGCCAGTAAGCCGCCGTACACCCCGGTCATACCTGCGCTGATTAATATTGGTAGCACGGCAAGGCTAGGAGTGGCCCGACCAGCCCAGCTATAAGCCCCGATAAAGCCTGGAATATAGAGCAGCCAGGAAAGTGTGACAATAGTGGATCTTCTCTGTA
>CAYFMI010000049.1:0-30965 GCA_964344175.1 uncultured Anaerolineales bacterium | reverse complement strand
TATACCAGAAATTTACCGCAGAGAACGCCGGGTTCGCTGAGTTTTTTAAATTTTCTCTGCGTTCTTTGCGCTTTCAGCGGTAAAAGCGCTTTTCGTTTCGACTTTAAGAAAGCCCTGCGTTTAAGGGGAATCTAGATTTGTTCGAAGTGTTCTACATTCAATACAAAGACGGTGGCCCTCCGGGCAATTGGCTCAACACTTGGTGCACACTGAGCATTGATGAGTTGGATAGCCTGATCGACGCGGTCGTCTTCGGTGCCAATCATCAGGGTTGTGCTTCCAAGTCGCAAAAATCCGCCAGTTGAGTCAATGCGGGTGACGGTATAGTTCTCTTCTTGCAGCGCATCGAACACGCAGCCGCTATCTTCATCATTGAGAATAGTTAGAATCATTTTCATCAGACACGCTCGAAATTTTTCACATTGAGTACATAGATTGTCGCTTGGACTTTCTCGGCCAGATCTGTGGTGGGAATATTCTCGCGAATAATCTGCAATGCATCATCTACGTCGGCATTGTCGACACCGATCATAAAAGTTGTTGTGCCGCTGCGCAGCAACCCCCCGGTAGAGGCCAGCCGAGTAACCCGGAATTTGCGGCCCAACAATGCCTGTGAGACTGTATCGCTAATTCCATCGTCGATGATGGCAACGATCATTTTCATTACAGCACCTCATATCTTTCGATGTCAAAGGCAAAAATGGTTGCCCCGCCAATGGTCACAGATGCAGACGTTTGCGGGTCGTCTAGGCTGCCGGGGATGAATTCCACCCGTTGGCGGCTGGCATTGATGATGCCTTTTTTGATGCCCTCTTCCGCGCCCTCGGGCGTGCCCACTAAGAGGGTGACATTCTTGCGCCCGAGGAACCCGCCCATGCTCGATAAGCGCGTGACCGGCAAGCCCTGACGATTGAGGACAGCCATGACATTTTCGACATCGGCTTCTTGCACAATCACGGCCAGCAGGCTGGTAATGTGCTTGCCTGCATCCAGGCGCAGCATCTCGAATAAATTGGTTTGGGGATCGACCAGCGCGGTATCGACTTCGCCAAGCAATTGGGCATAGGTTTCTTCGGCGATGATGCCATCGCGCAAAAGCGCCGTTAGCGCACTGCGTTGGGTTTGAAGAATATCGCGGAAAGCCGAATTCATCTCTTTGATTTCAAGGCTGGGGTCGGCGTGCAGCGTTTCTTCTACGGCGCGGGACAGCGCCTCGGCGTGTTGGATCATGGGTTTTGAGAGACGCTCCCAGAGATGCCGTGAGAGCAGTCCCTCGTTGTACATATGCTCTAACCGCTCGAAGGACGCCCGCGCCATTGCCGCCCGCGCGTGGCGGCGTTCGTATTCGCCCTGGGCTTCGCTGCGCTCGATCAACTTCATTTTATTGACGAGTGGCTTCATCGTCAGCCCTTGTACCAGCAGCGTGAACAGCACCACGCCGAAAGCCATCGCTTGAATATCTTCACGGGCAGAACCCAGCCCTTCGGGGAGACTCAAGGCCAGAGCCAGAGAGATGGCTCCGCGCAGCCCTCCCCAATACAAAACATGCTTGAAACGTCCAGGTACGCCGCGCCCCACCCACGAAAGTCCATACACACTCACCGCTCTGGCGACTAGTACGGCCAGAATGGCCCATAGAATGCCTTTCCAGTCGGCGAGTAAAATGCTCAAGTCAATCTGAAAGCCGATCAGCAGGAAGACCACCGAGTTGGCAAGGAAAGCCGCGTAATCCCAAAAATTGAATACAACAATGCGAGTGGATGGCGACATGGCGCGCGGGCCGACATTCCCGCTGACCATACCGGCAGCCACAACCGCCAGCACACCGCTGACGTGGAACTGTTCGGCGACAATATACGAGCCAAACGCCAATACCGTCGTCAATGTGGTTTCGATGAGCGGGTCGTCAATGAAGCCAATCAGGCGCGAGATCAAAACACCCAGGATGAAACCGGTCAGCAGGCCGCCTCCGGCGACGAAGACAAAATCAAAAACGCTGGCGACCGGATCGAAAGCGCCACTGATGGCAATGGCAACCATTAAGTTGAACACGACAATAGCTGTGCCGTCGTTGAACAGGCTCTCGCCCTCAAGCAATACTTGCAAGCGTTTTGGGACGCCCAGTGAACGGAAGAGGGCGACCACAGCCACCGGATCGGTGGCTGCAACTAGCGCACCGAACACCAGGGAGATAGCCAGCGGAAAGCCGGTTCCTGCTGCGACGACGCCACCAACCAGGAAGGTGGTGATCAATACGCCGGGGATTGCCAGCGCCAGGATCGGGGCCAGGTCTTTTTTGAGATCGGCGAACTTGATGTGGAACGCTGCCTCAAAGATCAATGGGGGGACAAGCAGCCCCAGAAAGATCTCAGGGGGGATGTTGATGTTTTCTTGCCCTCGAAAAGACAGCGCCAGCCCGATCAGCACCAGACCCACGGTGTATGGCAGCCGCAGCCGGGTAGTGGCAATGCCAACCAGCGAAGCGATTAACAACAGCCCGATGACCACCTCGATGAACAAAATGATGCGCTCACTGTTTTCTTCATCTTCAGTGAGTGTAGAAGATGCTTCGCTGCTGTGTTCGTCAACGGGGGAAAGGGCATCTGTGCTTGTGCAGCCTGTTAACAGTGGAAGCACAAGGAGCACCAACATTATTGCCGCAGGTAAGATCGAATTTCTTGGGAATTTTTTCTTTTGAGAATACATAGTTAGGTTTGGTTTTCTATCGTTACAATATGAGGTTCTGGGCTTCGCACGACGGCTGTCTGGCCGCCGGGGAAGGTAATGCGGGTTTTCTTAGCTTCGCGGGTGATGGATAGACCGCGAAACGCGATCGTGACCGGGTGGGGAAATGGATTCTGACCCTCAATAGCCACTTTGGTTGGCGAGATCAAACGCACACCTATTGTATCTAAAAAGAGCCTCAAGGGGGCTAATCCTTGCAATGCGTTGCGCTCGCCGACGCCGCGGCCGGTGATAACGTGGTAGTTGTGGGCAAAGGCTTTATGCGTTTTGAGATTTTGGGTGATCGCATCCATCAGGCGCTTGACTAGTTCGGCAGCCTCTTGGCGGTAGCCGTAGGAGAGCAGACACTGGCCGATCAGGCTGCTCCACAAAACCGAGGTGTGATCGCACGGGTGTTTCTCATCCTGGGAGGGGGATGCACAGTGCGAAATGCCGTGAGGGCGCCAGAAGCGTTCGGGATTGAGAAGCGATTGGCGGATGATTTTTTCGGCGCGGGCCGGGTCTGGAATTTTAGCCAGCAACGGCAAAAAGAGTGAAAAATCCAACGCGGCCAGGTTCACCACTTCGATGCGGATGTGATCTTCGGGCATAATGCCGCGCACATCTACGCTTTCTAGCACGGCGTACACACGTTGGCTGGTCGTCGCGCTTTTTTTTAGCAGCCACTGGAATTGATCTTCGGCAATGCGTTCCACACGCTGTTTACCGGCAGGGCTTGTGCCATGCAGGTAGAGATCCGCCTGGCGCGGTGTTTGATGAGCGCCTTCAATATGAATAACCAGCCGCGCCGGTTGCTCGAAGGTTTTGTGGATGAAGATTTCGCCAGGGCCATGCTGCTCGGCGATAATCTCTCCCGAGGGGCTGAGATGTGTTTCGCGATCCCAGATGCGATACATCGCAGCCGCTTCATCCCAGGATGCATCAATGGCGCTTTTGAGGTTGTCGGCCAGCGAGAGCAGAGAAGGGAGCGGCTCAGATCGCTCTAAGGCGGCTGCCATTTTGATGAGGGTTTGAATCTCGTTATAGAGCAGCGCACACAGTGCCGGGCTTTCGCTGAACGAAATATCGGCTCCTTGCGCCCAGGTTGTGTCCTGCGAAAAGGTCGGGTGTTCCTCCAGCCCCGCCTGCACCAGATGAGTCCACTCTGGAATACCGTCGCCATCGCGGTCTTGCTGGGGCGTGAACCAGGCCAGCACGTTTTTAAGCAGTTTTGGATACACATCCTCTAGAAAATGCATATCCTCAATGACCTGATAAATCTTCCAGGCCATCTGTGCCAGCACCGGCGTTGCCATAATGCCGCTACGCTGTCCGCCCAGGCCGGGTTTCCAATCAATGAAGCCATCGGGGAGTTGAGAAGCGAGAAAATTCTCCAGAATGCCCTGGGCCAGATGCGGTGCAGCCGGAAGAAGCAGCCCGTTGATGAAGTCTGCTTCCAGGGCAGGTTGGCCGTTCCATAGATGGGCATGGCTGCTGCCATCCGTGTTGCGCGAGTAGCCTTGATCGGGTTGGCGGGTCAGCGCAAAGGACGTGTGTGGAAGCTGCTCAGTGGGGCCAATTAACAGGCTGTATGCTGTATTTTGCGCCAGGGTGAAGGCGGTATCCCAGTCGGGGTTTCCGCTTTCAATTTCGATCAATCCGGCATTGAGTACGTCCAGATGGGCAATTTCTTTGTCCCAGTGACGGGCTGCGGCGCTGCGGGCTGCGGTAAAGGCTTCTTCATGGGTCAATTTTGCAGTGAGTACCCAGGTGAACTGACGTTCGCCACCAGCCGGCAAATTAAGATCAATAGCTAAGGCCGGGTGCGGACCAGAGCTAAACTGAGCGCCGCCGGTCATAAAGAGCAAGACAGCGAGATCCTCGGTTTGCCCGCAAAGCGCAGTGGCCCCTTCCATTTGGTGGGGGGCTATGTGCAGCCCCTTTTCCGGTGTGGATAGCAAAGCAGCACATTCCAGGCGAATGTCGCGTGACGACAGGCGACTGTTTTTTATATGAATACGTCCGGTGATGGTGTGTGAATCGGGAACCCAATAAGCCATGCGCACGTCTATTCCGGTAAACGGCGTGCAAACCAGGTCGAGGTAATTCGGATAGAATCGGTGGATTCGCGGTGGTTCGACAAAAGAACTAGGATTGGAAATGAATGTATCGCCCTCACCGAAGCGCGGGAATACCCGGAGGCTGCGCGCACGCAATCCATAGGTAGTATGCACACTCAGGGCAGGAGGATCACCGCCCTCCAGTGAGAATTCCCAGATATGATCGTTGGCATAATCGGTGGGGCCGCAGCGGGCATCGGCAGCTAACGAAAAACTACCGGGGTCATCAGATCCCAAATTCAACGATTTCATAAAAAGTATTGTAAGAGGAGATGCGCGAAAGGTCAAAGGTTTTATGCTAGAATTGTTTTCAATCAAGTCAAGACGCATCTAATTAACCCGATGTGCCAGTTGCAGCGTTTGCTGGTTGAATAGCGAGTGAAACGATTGTATTGAACCCCAAAATGCCATCAAAATGGGTCTCGATACAAGCTAAGGGCCTACGCGCCCCGCGTTTTGTTTAATACTTGCACATGGGGATCATTATTTATAGGACTTACGCAGTTCGTTGAAAATTTACCGAAAAATAGGGGTGTGTGGGGTGCGGAGCACCCCACACACCCCTATTTTTCGGACTTTCCTCTCGCAAGTGCGTAACTCCTAATTTAAAAAATAGCCTGTTTTCGGCTACACGGAGGAAACAAATAATGCCAACAACGTATCAACCGCGCGGTATGTATTTCGAAGAATTTGAAGTTGGTCAGCAATATATCAGCGCTGGACGTACCATCACCGAAAGCGATATTGTCACGTTTGCCGGGTTGTCCGGCGATTACAATCAAATACACACCGATGCAGAGTATTGCAAGACATCCCCCTTTAGGCAGCGCGTCGCGCATGGCCTTTTGGTAACCGCAATAGCCTCAGGCCTGGTGACATTGAGTGGGATGATTGAGGGAACAGTGATTGCATTTCGAGAAATCGAAAGCTGGAAATTCACCAAACCGGTATTCATTGGCGATACGGTTCATGTGGTCACTGATATTATCAGCGCAAAAGCCCTTCGTCGTTTGGGCGGAGGCGCGGTTGATTTGGCATTGAGCGTGGTGAATCAGGATGATGTTGTTGTAATGAAGGGTGTCTGGAAAGTGTTGATTGCCAGCCGCCCAGAAGAATCGAAGGATTAGGAATTGCATCTTTGCGATCTGGATACGTACTATGACCGATGAGAAATCTCCCCAAGTGGAAAACCCGAACGAACGTTTTCGTCGTTTACTTGACGAGGCCGAAAAGACCGAACAAGAAGTGACTTCTGAGTCAAGTGAATTTGCGGGAGGCGAAAAATCGCCATTGGCCGAAAAGTCGCGTGATCACTTCCCCTCTACGTATCTGGACTTGTTGGGGGAAGATGAAGCAGTTGAAGCGCCGCAGGAAACCGTTGCCGAAAGTGCCGCTCCCTCCGATCTTGAAGATGCCCCGGAGCCGGATTCTGAAGAGGATCTCTCGGCAGCCCGACCGACCGCGCCTCAGGATGATTTGACAACTCCGCCTCCGCCGCGCCTGGGAACCACACCGGTGGTTGCCCCGCCGGCGCTAGACACTCAAGGAATGCCGCTGCCCCGCCGGGTAGACGAAATTGATATTGAGGCTACACAGGTTTCGCATTCTGCGTTGGAGCCAGCGCCTCCTGCGAAAGCGCCTCCCACCCCCAGGGCAAGACCCGTACCATCGCCTCCCCCAAAAAAGCGCAAGCCAAGAATCCAGCTTAACGAAGACAGCCTGGCCCATGGGGCGGGTTGCTTTTTGCGCATGTCCTTATTGGGGTTTTTCCTACTCATCGCCCTGACCATTGTGGTAGGAACAGCCGGATTGATTGTCTATTGGCAGATTGCTAACGATCTGCCAGATCCGAATGACTTGCGGGATCGTATTTCCCAGTTTGAGACCACCACCATTCTCGACCGTAATGGCAATGTGCTTTACGAGATTTTAGACCCCAATGCCGGGCGGCGCACGTATATTTCGCTAGGTGATATGTCGCCCTATCTTGTTGCCGCAACGATCGCCACCGAAGATAAGGAATTTTATAATCATCCCGGGTTTGATGCGATGGCGATTGTGCGCGCTTTTTGGCAGAATATCAACAGCCGTGAGACTGTATCGGGGGCCTCGACAATCACGCAGCAATTGACCCGCACCATGTTCCTCTCCGCAGAGGAACGTTCACAACGGACCTATATTCGCAAGCTTCGCGAGGCCATTCTGGCAGCGGAAGTCACCCGGCGTTACACGAAAGACGAAATTCTTGAAATTTATCTCAACGAGAATTTCTACGGCAATATGGCCTATGGTGTAGAAGCTGCTGCACAGACTTATTTTGGCATTTCGGCAAAAGACCTCGATTTAGGGCAGGCCGCCTTTTTGGCCGGTTTGCCGCAGTTGCCGTCGGTGTACGATGTCTACACCAATCGTGAAGTGACCCTGGAGCGCCAGCAAACCGTCTTGCTGCTGATGTTTGAGACCAGTCAGGAACAAGGCTGTATGCTGGTCAGCAATAGCACTCAGCCCATTTGTATCGAAGCTGCCGCGGCTGCCGAAGCGGCGCGCGCCTTTGAGAGTTACGAATTCAAACTACCCGATGTGCAAATGCGCTACCCCCATTGGGTGAATTATGTGCGCTCGATTCTTGAAGAGCAATACGACCCTCAAACTATCTACCGCTCGGGTTTTACCGTTTACACCACCCTAGACCCCGGCCTGCAAGATATTGCTCAACAAGTAGTCAGCGATCAGGTCGCCTCGCTGGCCGATAAACACGTTACCAACGGGGCATTGGTTGCCATTCGCCCCAGCACTGGCGAGATCCTGGCGATGGTGGGTTCAGCCGATTTTTACAATGAAAGCATCGATGGTCAGGTCAATATGGCAGTCAGCCCGCGCCAGCCCGGTTCAGCGGTAAAACCGCTGACCTACGTGGCCGCGTTTGAGAAAGGCTGGACCCCTGCCACATTGATCTGGGATGTGCGCTCAGAGTTCCCCCCCTCCGGCGACCCCAATGACCCGCGCGACCCCTATGTGCCGGTCAACTACGATAGCCGCTACCACGGCCCGGTCACGGTGCGTTCGGCGCTGGCGAATTCTTTCAATATTCCTGCCGTCAAGACCCTCGACTTTGTCGGCATCTATGATGATACGGCTACTGCCGAACCCGATGGCCTGATTGCAATGGCAAGCCGCCTGGGGATCACCACCCTCACCCGCCCGGACTACGGGCTTTCGCTTACCCTGGGCGGGGGGGATGTCTCCTTGCTCGAACTGAGCGGAGCTTACGCCGTGTTTGCTACCGGTGGGCGCAAGATCGCTCCCGTGTCGATCACCCGCATTGATGACCACCTGGGCAATATTGTGTACCAATATGAGCAACCCCAGGGTGAGCCGGTGCTTCAACCGGAACACGCTTTTCTCATCTCTTCTATTCTCTCCGATAATCAGGCCCGCGCCCCCATGTTTGGCAGCAATTCGTTGCTCAACTTGCCTTTTCAGGTCGCCGCGAAGACCGGTACGACCAACGATTTTCGCGACAACTGGACAATTGGCTACACCCCCGATGTTGTGGTTGGAACCTGGGTGGGCAATGCCGATTACACGCCCATGCAGGGCACCAGTGGTCTGACCGGGGCTGCCCCGATCTGGAATTCTTTCTTCCAGACGGCTGTGCAGAATCTCACCGGCGGTAACCCCACGCCCTTCATCCCGCCGACAGGCGTTGTTGAGCAGGTGATTTGCGCCGTGTCTGGCACAGAGCCTTCACAATGGTGTCCTACACAGCGTAGTGAATATTTTGTTGCCGCCCAGCCTCCGTTGCCAAAAGGGTATGACTTGTGGCAAAAAGCCAATATCGATACCTGGACGGGGCTGCTGGCCTCCCCGGAATGTGCCGACTTCACCGAGAACAAGATGGGCTTGAATGTCGCTGACCCCTGGGGTGTTAAATGGATTCAGGAGACCGACCAGGGGCGCGCGTGGGCCGAGAGTATGGGCTTCACCGATCCGATCTTCTTCACCCCTCAGCAGGCTTGCGCCGGAAGCGATTCGCGCCCGCTTGTCTTCATCTCCACGCCCAATGACGGCGACGTGATTACTGCCAGCCCGCTTTCGATTTATGGCCGCGCCGATGCAACCAGCAATTTCGATTATTATCGCCTGGAGTGGGGCCGCGGCGCCGACCCGGTGGATTGGGATACACTGCGCGAGCGCGATAACCCCGTCAGCCAGCCCGATGAGATTTACGAATGGGATATTAGTGAAATGGATGCTGGTGTTGTAACCCTGCGTTTGAGCATCTTCAGCACAGAAGATACCTACGCAGAAACTAAAATAACCATCGATCTGCAAGTGCCTACGCCGACGCCCACACCGACAGATCTCCCCACCGAGACGCCCACGCCCACGCTAACCTTTACACCGACGCCCACCTTCACGAGTACGCTAACCCTCACGCCCACGGCGACCCCCTCGAACACACTTGCGCCTTCGGCGACCCTGTCACCCACCAATACCCTGCTGCCCAGCGCCACCCAAACCTTGCCCCCCGGCCCATCGCAGACCCCCACATCGACCCCGACACCCTGACGGCGCATTTGTAGTTTGTTCAGATAGAGACGGTACTCAGCCTGGCGTCTCTATCTGAATCTTTTCCCCGACGCCAATGAAAGCAAATCATCCCCAGCATCGCATCATTATCTTTATTTTGATTCTCTTGCCAATCTTGGCGCTCATTTCCGTATCCCCAATTCTCAAGCAAACCTCGCCGCGTGACCCCGGGTTCTATCTGTATGCTGGTTCCAGGTTGCTTCAGGGTGATGAACTGTATACCGAAATATGGGATCATAAACCACCGCTAATTCATCTCGTTAATGCGCTGGGATTATGGATCTCTGCCGGGTCGGTTTGGGGAGTGTGGCTTTTAGAAGCGGCATCTTTAATTGCTGCAACTCTGCTGGCGTTCACTTTACTCAGGTCGTCGTTTGGAACCTGGGTCAGCCTGTTAAGCATTGCCGCAGGGCTGGGGCTGTTGGTGCAAATCCTGCACGGCGGCAACTACACCGAAGAATTCGCCATTCTTTACCAGGTGGCCGTTTTGTATTTCTTCGTGCAGTATCGGCGCACACAAAAGACGATCAGTGCCCTGGCTTGCGGGGTTGCAATTGGGGGACTCTTTTTCTTGCGGCAAAACTTGATTGCTATGGGGGCGGCGATCACCCTGGATATTTTGTGGCTTGCGATTACCCATCGAGCCTGGCCGTTGCGCGATCTATTAAAAATCTCGGCGGGGTTCTTGGGCGTGGTTGTTGGGATGCTGCTATTCATCGAGCTGCGTTCGGATTTGGGCGAATTCTGGCAGGCCGCCTTTATCTACAATCAGGCGTATTCCAGCCTGGGATTAGCGGAGCGCGCCAAAGCCATTGGCACGGGGATTGTCTTCCTGGCCCGGTCTCCCCTGGGATTGGCGATCTTGGTTGGTTGGATTGTCGCCGTCTGGCGCGTGATGCGGCACTATGCCAGAGAACTTATTCGGGGATTGCTCAGTCGTTGGGTGGGTGGGTTGCTGCTTATGGGGGGTATCTTGTCTTTGGGGGCGGCATTCGCCGCTGAGATTGTTACCCAGGCGCAACCCGGATTCGGCCTCGCGCAGAAGGCGGCTCTCTTTTTAGGGGCAGGTTTAGTTATATTCGGACTGGTTGCCCTAATTTTGCGCCGTCATCTTCCACAGCTGCTCAAAGCTGAAAAACTGCCCCAGCCTATTCCCCCGCTGACATTAGATCTGATTACGATTGTAGTATTCTGGCTCCCCATCGAAATCGTCCTGGTGACGCTTTCTGGGCGCGCCTATTTGCATTATTTTATGCCGCTGTTCGTCGGAGGGCTATTTTTGTTGGCCGTTCTCTTGGAGCAAGTGGAGCAATCTCTCAGCGCGCTGCAACTCAAAGGACATGCCGCAATATTGACAGGCGCGTGGGCTTTATGGATGCTGGCGGGCTTGTACTTTTTCCCAATTGTGCCCCTGCAAGATCTCTATTCTCCGCGCAGCGACCAACAAATGATAGCTGCGGCCCAGTGGATAAGAGATAACAGCCAACCCGATGAATCTGTGCTGGTGTGGGGTGCAGAACCTTATGTGAATTTTCTCTCCGAGCGAAGATCCCCCACCCGGTATGCCTATCTTTACCCCTTGATTACCTCAAACGAGGCCGGACTTTCCCGAGGTATGGAATTCGTAGCCGCCCTTGAAATCAATCCGCCAGCAGTGATTATTGACGCGCAGGATGATGATTTTTCGCGCCTGGCAGAGGCGTGCGCATCAACGTCTTCGCCAACGCACCCAGGAATGGCAGTTGCGCTGAACATGCTCTGTAGGAACTATCGCTTTGAGCGTCAGATTGGGCCGGAGGGCTGGGGGGTCTTCCTGAAGAATTCGCCCTGATCTCCTCTGGATAAGAAATGCTAAAACAAACGGATCTGCGGCTCGGAATAGGTCAAAGGATCCAGGGCAATTTGCTCATTGAGGCTTGTCAGGGTCAGGCTGGGATGGTCGGCCAAATAGCGCAGGTGGCGGAATTTGATGAATTGCCAGTTTTTTTCGACCTCTTTACGCAGGACAGGATTGAGATGCAGTTTGCAGGCAACTAAATTGGCCCGCCCGCCTGGGAGGATAATTACCCCTTTCCCGGCAGTTTTTTCTTGATGGTAAACAATTTTCCCCAGCACAGCCGAAGCCGTGAGATAAAAACGATATAAGATTTCACCGCGAAGATCACGCCAGATATACCGGCGCGTTGTCTCGTCCAGGGGTTCACTTCGCAGGTCAAGTTTGTTGCCTAAACTTTCTAGTTGCTGGGCCATATGCTGCAAATTACTCCGTCGTTCCGCAGGCGCGTCTTGCGGTCGTAAATACCATTGATCGCTTTCGGCTGCGCCTTGTTCACCGTAGGATTCCAGGCAAGCGCTGATGAGTTGGGCGTGGGGTGTTAGCAGGCCGGGGAAGGCCTCACAAATGGCGTTATCCAGGTCGTGCGATGAGCAGCCAGGGTTGTTGAGCAGGTAACGCACGCACGCCATTTCAACTTCGTCGGCCAGGGGGGGGCGCTCAGGGATATGATCGGCTAACCACCAGTACCCAACTTCGGGCGACTTGCCGCTGGCTTCTAACCTTGTGAATCCACCCCGAAGGGATAGCTTGCTCTCCAGGCTTTGTTGAATAATATTGAAAGTATCTTCTGGCAATGTCTCTGGAACCGGCTGAGCGGTTACGGTGTGTAAGGCGGCTGCCAGGACAGGCAGATAGCGGGAAGGTTCTCCGCGAGTTTGCAGGTATGTTTGGGCGCTGTTTTGAATGGCCTGTCGGAGCGCGGGCGTGTGCGCCAGAGGTTGTTTTTCCAGTGAAAACGTGAGTTGCGTTTGACCGCTTTCGGGGCGCATGGCGACGCTTTCAAGGGTCAACCCGGCGCAATGAGCCGCGCTAATGGCTGCGGTAAGATACCCGGCTTCGCTTTCGCCGATTAAGCTCCAAATGGGGATAGGGCGCGGGAGTGATTCTTTGAGGCTAGAAAATGTGGCATGCAAAGCAGCCGTGTGCCAGCGCCAGCTATAACGCTGCCGGCGCAAAACGGACTTGAATTCATCGACGGCTCCTGCGCCCCACAACCACCCACTCCACAGCGCTGAGAGAGTCCAAAAGGCCTGATTGGGCCGCGGTAATGCCGTAAGCACAGCCGCGATGGGGTGCTGGTGGATCTGGCGAGCAAACTCGATATAGCGACCCTCCAAGATGCAGACCCCGCCGCTTTCGGGGGGGAGTTCGGGCCAGACTGTGAGCCGAAACGGGGCTTGCGAGATCTTCCAAATTGTGAGCGCTTCTTCCAGCGCCAACCAGATGTTATTTTCGCGATATTTGGGCGGAATGGTTAATTGGCGGGGACGCTCACGTTCAACAGGGTGCGGCCACAGTGTGTTAGCTTTATCGAAGGCGTGCAGCAATAGCGCAGTGAGGCAGGTTTGCTGTTGGGGCGATAGCGCCAAACCCTGTAGTTTGTTGATGAGCGTTCCCAGCGCGTATACGGCGCGGGCGGGGTAGACGTCGAGAGCTTCTTCGGCAAAGCCGCGGTCGGGATCGCTGGGTGGTGCAACGCGTTCCAGGGCTTTGGCACGGTGAAGGCCGCTCCCGGAATATTGGAGGGCGCGCTGCACGTCGGCCTCAGATGTGGGGTATTCTCCAGAAGCGTGGCAGTGGGTGCAAGTGTAGATGACGCCATAGGGTGTGTGGGCTTCTTTTTCCCAGAGGAAGGCTTCGGCGTGAGTGGCGCTGCCACACTTTCGGCAAATGGTTTGGTAAAGGGATTGGATGTGCGGCTCAATGCGCGTATCGCGCAGCGGGGCAGAAGCAAGCGCGGCTAACGCGGCGGTGAGGTCTTCACTTAGCGGCGGTTCAGCCAGCATCTCGATGATGAAGGCCATCACCGGGTTGTTGGCGGCCACAAAAACACGGTAACCGTGACGCGCCATTTCGCTAGTCAGGGACGGGGACGCGCCAAAGGGATCCAGTACCCAGCCTCCGGGCGGAATCCGATCGGCCAGCCAGGCGGCTGCTACGCCATTGGGGAGGGGAGGTAGGTATCGGAAGAGGGGAAATTCTTTGCTTGCGGCACTTCCAGATATGAAGGGCGCAGATAGTAGTACGGAAGTCATATTTTTAGTATAATGGTTTCTAAAGAAAACGCAATTGGTCTGCAAGGGTGATTACGAATTACTTGAAGGGAGGCCATGTGAGGATGCATATCTCGGATATAGAGATCGTCGAACAACTTCAAGAGCTTGCATTTCAGGATTGGCCCATGGGCTCTTATCTGGTGAGGACTGATGGTCAATTTCTTGTGGCCAGCCGCTCGGTGCGCATATTGCTTGGCCTGAATGAAGATGGGCCGTTGAATGGGGAGAATATCGCCAATTATTATGCTAATCGAGATTATCGCAAAGAGTTGCTGGAACGAGCTGTTGAGGAGTATCGGAAGGGCACTTATCTCTCCGGAGTGCTGATCCATTTCAAGACACGTCATGGGGATGTATTTGCAGAAAATTTCTGCAAACCGCTTCACAATGCTGAATCGGGGGAGATCATTGGATATTACGGATGTTTGATTGATCGGACAGTTGAGCAAACGAGTAAGAAACGCGAAGAAGCGTTAAAAGACCGAGTCACGGAGTTGACCATTGATATTGGCCGCGTGCTCCACGCCAATAACACAACCCTGATGATGGTGAAGCGAGCCTTAGAACCAACAATTAACCTGCTGAAAGAACAATTGGCATTAGAATATGACCGGGTGGACGCGCTCCCAGAGTTAAAAAATGTATTGATGGCTCAAGTGAGTGATAATTTGGCAAAGATGTTACAACGTCTTTTGGAAAGCGGAGATGTAGCACAACGCGAAAAGGCGCTTCATCCTTTACGGTGGGAATATCTGACTCAACTGATCGAGGACTTGCAAACCTACGCTGAGCGCTATGATATTGTCGAAGCGCATCCGGGATTGTTGCGAAAATGGGCGCAAGAAATATTTGAGATCGCAAGCCAAATCAAACCAGGCTATTTAGCCAGAGGGCCTGTCCGAGAGGTACAGCGTGCTGCGCTGAGTCTCCAGCGCCTTACCACATTGATCCCTGTCCAAAACACGCAGACGGCTGCAATTCAGATGGAGCATTCTATTCAAGCATTACGAGAATTTGTTACGGCTGATGCCCGTTCAGAGGACCCCGATGAGTTGATCGAGGTGAAGGATGTGCTTGAGAAAGCGGTTCAAAATCTGAGTGAATTTGCCCGCACTCAGAATGTGGAAATTCGGACGCGTTTGCATTGCCGAAGGGCCAGGGTCGTAGGGGTCGAGCGCGAGATCTTGCGGACATTTTCTAATATTTTACATAATGCTATCAAATATAGTTGGCACAAAACCCACAAAAAGCCTGCCTGGGTGGCCATTGATGTCGCATGCGAAGCTGGCAAAGTGCTTATATTTTTCGAGAACTGGGGTGTGCCAATTGCTAAAGATGAAATTGACCAAAACCTGGTTTATCAGTTGGGATACCGGGGGCGGTTGTCTTCAGATCGCAACCGTTTAGGAACGGGCATTGGGTTGACCGATTCGCTTCGTGTTGTGAGACAGCATGGGGGGAGTATCGAAATAGAAAGCCGTCCTGCTGATTCGTCGATCGTTGATGATACGGCTTCAGACTATTATGCACACCCCTTCATCACTACTGTCACTATTCGTCTGCCGCATGCATAGGAGAGGGTATGGGATTACAAGCAAGAATCTTATGGATTGAAGATAGTGCACGTTATGAGTTGAGTGAATTGTTGGCACCAGTCTACCATGCTCGAATTTACCATGTTAAGCTGGCCGAAGATGCCACAACAGCGATGCAATATCTGGTTAATAATCATACCGATTTTGACGTCATCATTATTGATATTCGTCTACCACCAGGATCTGACAGATCCTGGCAAAAGCACTACCAAAAGGCGCGCAGCAGCAAAGTGAATGGACAGCTTGGGTTGCTGATTTTAAACTGGTTGTTGGATAGTGGCCAAAGTGATTACGCTTCGATATCTGCGGCTCCACCTGCTATTCCTATCGAAAAGGTTGCCGTTTTTACAGTCGAAAGTAAGACTCAAATCGGGGATGAATTAGATCAATTGGGAATTCTCTTTTACGAACAAAAAAAGGCAGCTCAACCAGATACTATATTGCTAGATTTAATTGAGCGTGTCCTGAATCACAAAAGCTATACGCCGCGCACTAGGGGAATTTGATGAACCAGCAAAATATTGGTGATATTCCCTTTGACGCGCTGGTTACTTTGTTTTTATTTCTTATTGGTACTCCGGCTCTGATTTTCCAATTTGCTTCGGTGGATGTGCGCGATGTTCTCATGCGTAAGAAGAGTCGGTTATTTTGGATCTCTCTCCCAGCCTTGTTAGGTTTTGGATTGACAATATGCGCATATCTAGAGACAAGAACATCGTATCATGTCCTCCCTCTAAATTTGTGGATAGAACCATCTGCAATTTGGGATATTACATTATTCGCGATGGTCGTATTATCTGGGTTGGCTACTGTTATGGTTATCGCCTCAACCAATAAACAAAAACTGGCGATGCGCTTGGCGCGCGGGCTGCGAAAAAAGCAGTCGCGGAATATTGGTATAAACGACCTTGAGTCCCTGGCCCTGTTGGGAACAGAGAGTCGCGGTGGCGAGGAAAAAGATTGGGTATTGAAAGCGCTTCAGGAAGTTGTTCAAGATGTAGTTCGGTCGCCGCACTATGATGGCGCCCGTTTTGAGTATCTTGTGAACCTGTTAATCGAAATTGTGATCGATGGCCGTTTTCAAAGTACTTTTGAAAATTATCAGCAGGCGATTGGTATATTGCGCGAAATTGTGCATGCGTTTACCCTGGTTTCGCAAAAACCAGAGTGTGATGCTGATCTGGTTAGTGCCATACGCGCCCTAAGTATTTTGGGGCAACATGCCATGAATTTTCCTGCCGCCGGCATATCTGTTGGAACACTTGATATTTTAGAAGATATTTGTAGCCAACTTAATCCTCGTGCCAGCCAGGCCATACGCGAGATCGGCGCGCATGGTTTGGAAAAAAAGAACTCAACGATAGCGATGAAGGCCGTTACCCTGTTGTTGTTTATGGCCCATGATGTGCTACATCAGCCTGAAATTGATTTAACATCCAATTCAGCAATCAATGAAGTGGTGTTTGATTACCTGGGATTGTTAGCCAATTTTTGGGTGAATGGTGACAGCAGTCAAGAAGTTGCTGGGGAATGTTATCGTGAATTAGCGAGTATTCAAGGGCTATCATTAAAGGTGGCTTTTGAAACGGCACTTGAACATCACCGTACAATGAATCGTTTTGAACTAGCCGACAATCTCTTGGTATTTGGGCGCGCCCAGGGGCAACTTGCCTAAAAGAGTTTGGACGACAGCGGTATAATGAGGGGAAATTGAATTTGCGAGATTCCTATGCCAAAAAAACTCAACATTATGATGGTTGCTTCGGAATGTGTTCCTTATGCCAAATCGGGCGGTTTGGCAGATGTCGTTGGCGCGCTGCCCGGCGCTTTAGCGCAGTTAGGTCACGAGGTGATTGTCGTCTTACCTAAATACCGCTCAATAGATGTTGAGAAATTTGATATTCACCCCTGCCTCAACCCAATGGGCGTTTGGATGGGTGACACCGAAGAGTGGTGCGCAGTACATCGTGCTGTGACGGTTGCTGGGGTCACGACTTACTTTATTGAATCTAACAAGTTCTTTGATCGGGATGGTCTCTATAACGACGCTCAAAATCACGATTACGAAGATAACCCGCGTCGCTTTGGTTTTCTGGCGCGGGCGGCATTGCAATTATGCAAAGACACTGACTTCAAGCCGGATATTGTTCACGCCCACGATTGGCAATCGGCACTCGTTCCGGCCTATTTAAAAATATGGCATTGGGATGACCCGCTGTTAGGGGGGGCGGCCAGTTTCTTGACCATCCACAATATCGGCTACCAGGGCGTCTATGATGCCAGTCACTATGACTATTTGGGGTTGCAATGGGGGAACTTCACTGCCGACAAGTTTGAGGCTCATGGGCGGGTTAACTTCCTCAAAGGCGGCATTCAGTATGCCGATATGGTTAACACCGTTAGCCCAAAGTATGCCCTTGAGACGCGCACGCCGGAGATGGCCTATGGTTTAGCGCCCTACCTGAACGATAAGGGTGAAAATTACATTGGCATTCTCAATGGTGTAGATTATGAGGATTGGAACCCGGCAGTGGATCGCTTGATCCCGGCGAATTACACGCCTGAAGATCTGCGCGGCAAGCGTGACTGCAAACGCGCCTTGCAGCAACGCATATACCTGTACGAAGATGACCAGATACCGATATTGGGCGTTGTCAGCCGCCTGGCCGACCAGAAAGGGCTGGATTTACTCTCACATGCCATTGAAAGTATCTTGAATCATATGCAGGTGCAATTTGTCTTGTTAGGGTCGGGTGATAAGGCGCTAGAGCAGTATTTCGCCCATCTCCCCGTGCGTTACCCTGGCAGAGTGGGTTGCTATATTGGCTACGATAACGAGTTAGCCCACTGGATCGAAGCTGGGGCCGATATGTTCCTGATGCCTTCGCGTTACGAACCTTGCGGCCTGAATCAGATCTACTCGTTGAAGTACGGCACGCTGCCGGTGGTGCGCGCCACCGGTGGATTAGATGATACGGTCGAACAATACGATGAAGCTTCCGGCGCAGGCACGGGTTTTAAATTCGATGAAGCCAGTGCCCACGCCATTTATTACACTGTGGGCTGGGCGGTGAGTACCTATTACGACCGACGCCATCATTGGGATGCAATGGTTCAGCGGGCCATGCATCAGCGTTTTGCCTGGGAAGACAGCGCCCGCCAATATGAGCAGGCCTATTATCAGGCCATCAGGAATAAACAATCTTTGTAATGAACTGTCCAAAACAGAGGTATGGCAGGGTAGTGGCCTTGCCATGCCTCTGTTTGTGTTTTTAGGAGATGATGAGTGAAAAGGAATGTTGCCATACTTTTGTTTGATGATGTCGAAGTGCTGGATTTCGCCGGCCCTTTCGAAGTATTTTCTGTGACCGATGAGTTGCATGATTATCAGATCTTCAATGTTTACACCGTAGCCTTCGAAAAGCGCCCCATCCGCGCCCGCAATGGCTTATCGGTGAATCCTGACTATGGCATCAATGAAGCTCCTGTGCCCGAGATCCTCATCATCCCCGGCGGGTCGGGGACGCGCCCGCTTTTGCAGCACCCTCCCACAATGGCCTGGATCACGGCCCGGGCCGAGTCCGCTGCCCTGGTGCTTTCGGTCTGCTCCGGCGCGTTATTGTTGGCTAAAGCCGGATTGCTCAATAATCTCCAAGCCACGACTCATCACCAAGTTATCAACGAACTTAAAAAATTAGCGCCTAATACACAGGTATTGGAAGATCAACGGTTTGTAGATAATGGCCGCGTCATTACGTCTGCAGGCATCAGTGCGGGGATCGATATGAGCCTGCATGTGGTCGCCAAACTGCTTGGCAAAGACTTCGCCGCAAAATCGGCCCGCTACATGGAATACGGCATATGAACAAAGGCATTCTCTATGGCATTGGTGCATACGGGTTGTGGGGCTTTCTGCCCATCTATTGGAAACTGCTTCAGGATGTCCCGGCGCTTGAAATTTTGGGCCATCGCATGATCTGGTCGTTCGCTTTTGTGGCACTCGTCGTCACGGCGCGTAAAAGCTGGTCGGGTTTTCGCCCAATGGTAAAAAAACCAAAACACGCGCTGATCTATTTAGCCACAGGCATATTGTTGAGCGTCAACTGGCTGGTCTATGTTTGGGCAATCAACAGTGGGCACATTGTCGAAACCAGCCTGGGTTACTTCATCAACCCGCTGGTGAACGTGATGCTGGGGGTGGTGATCTTGCGCGAACGCCTGCGCCTGTGGCAATGGATCCCTGTGGGATTGGCTGCCCTTGGGGTGCTTTATCTCACGGTGAGTTACGGCGCCCTGCCGTGGATCGCGCTGACCCTGGCCTTTTCGTTTGGCGTTTACGGGTTGATTAAGAAGACCGCGCCTTTGGGATCGACGCATGGCTTTATGCTCGAAACCGGCTTTATATTTTTCCCTGCTTTTGGGCTGATTCTCTATCTAGAATTTGTGGGGAGCGGCGCGTTTGGGCATCGTGCTGCCTCCACGACATTGTTGCTGGCCCTGGCGGGAGTGGCGACAGGGCTGCCCCTGCTCTGGTTTGGCGAAGCCGCCCGCCGCATTCATCTTTCCACCCTGGGCTTGCTGCAATATATTGCCCCGACCATGCAGTTTCTTATTGGTGTAATCTTATATGGCGAAGACTTTTCGCGCGACCGAGTGATCGGCTTCAGCATCATCTGGGTGGCGTTGCTGATCTACTCGATAGAGGGGGCCGTCGCCCGGAGAAAAGATAAACTACTCGCCAATTAAGGTCATGAACTTTTCTACAATTTGGGGATCGAAATGTGTGCCGGCGTTCTCGCGAATATATTCGAGTACTCGCTTCCGCGGCCAGGCTCGCCGGTAGGGACGGTCGGAGCTTAAGGCATCCCATACATCCACAACGGCGAAGATGCGCGCCGCGAGTGGAATTTGTTCTCCGACCAGACCATTGGGATAACCGTTGCCATCCCAGCGTTCATGATGTAGATAGGGGATGTCGAGAGCTTGTCGTAAGAATTGGATCGGGGAGAGCATTTGATAAGCATTGGTAGGGTGACGGCGCATGATTTCCCATTCGCTTTTGTTCAGCGGCCCAGGTTTATGCAAGATTTCATCGGGCACGCCCATTTTTCCAATATCATGCAGCAATGCGCCGCGCTGAATGTTGATCATTTCACTATCCGGAATCCCTAATCTACGGGCTAGCTTCATTGTCATTTTCGTGACGCGCCGGGTATGACCTTCGGTATCCTTATCGCGCAAATCTAACGCGCGCGACCAGCCTTCTAATGTCGTGTCATAGGCCAGAGTGAGTTCCTGATTTGTGCGTTCAATCTGCTCAAGTGTACGGGTGCGTTCGATCAACCCGGCCAGCGTACTGGCTACAGTTTCCAAAAAGTTGATCTCTTGCTCATCTTGTATATGCTCAAACGGTAAATAGACCACCAGTACGCCCAGGAGTAAGTTGCCAGAAAGAATGGGGATATTGTAATGACAGTGCTGCTCAATTCCACTACTACAATGAATCTCATGCTTGGGATCTGTAGAATGGGTGAATAGGCTGCGTTTGTCCTGAATGACTTTGCCGCACACGCATTTTCCCGGCAATAAGCGTGCGCAAGTGCGCTGAATTTCGGCGTCTAAATTCCGATGATTGGCTAACAAAAGTTCACCAGAATCGACATTGGTTAAAAATAGCGCGATTTTCGTGGGGTGGGGCAGCCTGGGTGTCGCCAGGATAATCGCTAAGGCGCGGTCCAGTTTTTCCTCCAGTGTAGATGGATCAAACGCTGCTCTTAAAAGCGTGTTGATCGTCTGTTGGGACTGATAACTGAAAGCGATTTCTTCCTCAGCGCGCTTGCGCTCATTGGTTTGGGTAATACGGTCAATAGCGACAGCAATATGGCCTGTCATTGCGGAGAGAAAGTGCATCTGCTCTGGTGTTGCCGGTCTAATGCCTTCGTCGTCGAAACTGCCTATTCCAAATGTGCCCATGTGATGATCGACGAAATATACCGGGATATTGATGATCGTGCGATTGCCCATGAGCGCGACGATTTCTTTGTCGGTGCGCGGGTCACTGCGGGCATCGACCACAACGGCAGGCCCTTCGCCTCGGGTGATTTCTTCGAGATAGGCATCTCCTTTGAGCGGCAGTATGGGCAAAAGGGTTGAAATCATAGCGGCTTTGGGGCCGCAAGCCCCTAATAATACCGAAGTTTCTCCAGCATCATCGATGATGTAGAACCACGCATTTTGATAACCGAGAATCTCTTTGATGATCTTACGCGCCGCACAGATGACTTCATCATAAGTGCTGGTTACTTCGATTTCCTTCGAAAGTTCCAATAATGCCCGCGTGCGCGCCTCGCTCTCTCGCAGGGCCTCCAGCGCCTGTTTGCGTAAAGTAATGTCGCGTAAGATAGCCGTTAAGATGATTTGACCCTCTACCTCGATTTTCGATATCGAGGCCTCGATTGGGAATATCTCACCGTTTCGCCTGCGGGCAGATAACTCGCGGTGGAGTGCCGCCGAGTAAGGTGTTCGTGTGGTGCGGGTTAGATTGTCGAGATGCTGCCGGTGGGCATGATGCAACGCTTCTGGAATCAATATATCGAGCGGTTGCCCAATTGCTTCTGTTGCGGGGCAAAGGAATACCTCTTCGGCAGTGCGATTGAAGGTTGTGATACGGTAGTTTTCATCAATCGAGACAATTGCACTGGGCGCGGCCTGGATGAGGGCGTCTAAATGTGTTTCGGCCTGCTGTGTCGATTTGAACAAATTGGCATTCTCGATGGCAATGGCTGCTTGATGGGCGAGGTTTTTGAGCAATTGGATATCTTCGGCGCTAAACGCTTGGTGTTGAAGGTGGTCGTTATAGCATCCTAGCACGCCAATGCTTGCATCGGCTATTTGAATAGGAACCTGAATGCAGTTATGCCAATGACCGGAATCTGGCGCACCGTTCATGGGGTGCATGGCTTGCGGGCAATCGCTGGCAAGGTAATGTTGTCCGGTCTGAAAGACCTGGCTGATTGGATCCTCCCCCTTTTTGAGCAGCGGCTCCAAGTGGTAGCGCGTCAGACCGTGAGCCGCGGTCAGTTGCAGCGTTTCGCCATCCGGGTCGACAATATAAATTCCTCCGCCAGAAGCATTCAATAATTGTGTTGCCCGCTCAACTACCGCTTCGAGCAGTTCGGGCATGGCCCGATGCGTGGTAATATCGAGGGCCGTTTCATACAGCGCCGCGAGTTGCTTGGCGTGATGGCGTGCCTTTTTCAGGCTGTTTTCTAAACTGCGAACTAAATAGGTGGTTGAAGCTGTCAGGGATACGCTGAGCAGCAGGAAAACCATCACGCGTACCGACCACGAAGCGACATTTGCCGAATTGACTTGTAATTTCCAGGGAATCACAAGTCTGCCGGTTGTCAGCATCACGGCCATGAAAATTATACTCAGCAGTGCCAGGCCGTTGATGATTAGGATACGGCGAAATTCGAACAATACGGCACTGAGTGCGACCGCCGCGAAAAGAAACAATAGCCCATCTCCACTGAGACCGCCCAGGTAGAGATTGGCTATTCCCACAAGTAGTAATAGCGAAATGAGGATCGTAGCCCTTAATGTATACCCCCAGCGTTTTCCGAAGGAAGTGAAAAACATGAGGGTGTATGCCGTCAGATAGATGGAAAATAATCCAATGGCTTGTAACGATGAGAAACCCTGCTGTAGGTCTTGGATGATGTTGACAACGCCAAGCAGGAAAACCGGAGTGGCGAAGATGAACATGGCGCGCAGAACGCCCTCCAATACGCTGGCCCGCCACTCTTGTGGTACACCTGTATCAGTGCGATCCCCTTTGATAGTTTCAAGCGGGTTGTTGATTCGGGGCACTTTCATGGGTTTATGTTTTGGGCGTAAGCTGAGGGCAGATAAACAAAAAGGGTGTGCCGTGCATTGGGGGCTTGGCGCCCCCCTATTTCCGGAATATCTTTCAGCAAATTGCGTGAATTTTGTATTATATATGACGATGGACAAGAATAATTTAAGAACTGATTAAGGGATTGAACATGAAACTCAGTTTTCGACAATTGCGGCAGGAAATTCACTGGCTCTATATGCAGGAGCATGTTTTTGAAACTTATCGCTTGTACAGTCGTATATAGGATAGTTAGATATCAAAACATGAATTGGTTATGCTATGAATAATTTAGAATTAATCATCAATCTCAATGGCGTCGGTAAAACCTTCGAAGGCCCGGCAGGGCCGATCCATGCGCTGCGTGAGGTTTCTTTGCAGGTCAGCTCGGGAGAATTCGTGGGGGTGCGCGGCCCCTCAGGGAGCGGAAAATCGACCCTCTTAAACATGGTAACCGGTATCGACCGGCCATCGCGCGGCGATGTGCATGTTGTTGGGGCGCGTCTCAATGATCTCAATGAGAATGAGTTGGCGCGCTGGCGCGGCAAGAATGTTGGCGTTATCTTCCAGTTCTTCCAACTCCTGCCCACGCTGACCATCATCGAAAACGTCATGCTGCCAATGGATTTCTGCCGTGTTTGGAAGCCGCGCCAACGACCTGAGCGTGCCATGCACTTGCTAGATCAAGTTGGGCTGGCCGATCAGGCTCACAAATTGCCCAATACCCTCTCTGGCGGGCAGCAACAACGCGCTGCCATTGCCCGCGCTCTGTCTAATGATCCCCCCCTGGTGATGGGCGACGAGCCGACCGGCAATCTGGACAGTAAATCGGCCGATAAGGTTTTCTATCTTTTTGAAGAACTTGTCAGTCAGGGAAAAACCTTTATGATGGTCACCCACAACCTGGAACTGGCCGGGCGCATCCCGCGCGTGGTAGATGTGCTCGATGGCGAGTTGTTCGACAACGAGAACCATCACCAATGAGAGTCGCATTCCGCAAAGTCTGGCGTGATTTGTGGCGCAACAAAGGGCGCACGGTCATGGTCATCCTGAGCATTGCTGTGGGGGTGATGGCCGTTGGAATGGTCACATCCGGCAATCAACTGGTCATCGGGCAGATGGCCGCTTCGCATGTTGCCAGCAACCCGGCGCACGGTATGTTGTGGATCTCTGGCATTATCAGCGAAGATACCATTCGCAGTCTGAAATCGGTGCCCGGCGTTGCCGACATCGAAGGCTATGCTGAGACCTCCGTGCGCTGGAAGGCTTCGCTGGATGGTGAGTGGCAGGACGGTCATATCATCGCTTATCCTGACTTCGAAGAAATCCAATTTGATCAGCCGACGTTGAAAGAAGGAAGCTGGCCCTCCACAGATTTAATTGCGGTTGAACAAGCGCACATTGCTTCGTTTGGCGCGCCGGGCATAGGCGGAACGGTTTATATCGAGATCAATGAACGGGCGCGCCCCCTGGCTATTGGCGGGACGATCCGCAATCCCTTCGAGTGGCCGCTGCCCTTTGGGCAAAATGCAGCTTTCTATGTCACCCCCGATACCTTTCAACGCATCGCTGGATACCGCGGTTTCGACAGTCTGCGTTTTACGCTGACTGATTACGAAAAAGATGCTGTATTTCAGGTGGCCGACCGCATCAACGAAAAATTGAAGAAGGTTGGCGTCAGCATTGGCTACAAAGAGGCCTTGCATCCTGAAAAACACTACTTGCAAGAGATGATTGATGGCGTTGGCATGGTGCTCTCGGTGATGGCGGTTGGTTCTCTGGGGTTAAGTACCATGCTGGTCATCAACACCATCAATGCCCTTATCGCCCAGCAGATCCCGCAGATTGGCATCATGAAGGCTGTCGGGGGAACCCGGCAGCAGATTGCCAGCCTGTATCTTTCGGCGACTTTTGTCTATGGCGTGATAAGTTTGCTGATTGCCGTACCTTTGGGGGCATATGCCGGTAATGCCATGGCGCAATGGATGCTTTATTTGCTCAATGTGCCGGTGACACCCTTTGAGATTTTACCGAACGTATTTGCCGTGCAAATCTTGGTTGGGCTGCTCACACCTTTGGTGGTTGCGTTATACCCGATATTACAAGGGGTTGCCATCCCCACCGCTCGCGCCATCAGCCAGACCGGATTGGGGCGCGGACATTATGGCCGCCGCTTGCTCGATCGCTTGCTGGCAGGGATTCGCGGTATGCCGCGTTTGGCCGCTCTCTCGGTGCGCAACACCTTTCGCCGCCCAGGGCGTGTGATCCTCACCCTGGTTACCCTCACCGTCTCCGGGGCTATTTTCATCATGGTGTTTAGCACCCAATATTCGTTTGAGCGCACCATCGATAAGATCTTCGCCGGGTTTGGCTACGAAGTGCAAATCAACTTCGCCCAGTACCAGCGTATTGATGAGATCATTCCGCTGATCGAAGCGCACCCAGATGTCAGCAATGCCGAAATGTGGAATTTCCGCACGGCCAATACACATTTGCCCGGAGCCGCTGGCCCTGACAGCGAATATGAAATCTTTGTGCGCGGGGTGCCATCGGAATCACCCTTCTTCCAGCCAGAACTGACCGCCGGGCGCATGCTCTCGCCCGATGACCATCAAGCGCTCTTGCTCAACCAAAAACTGGCTGGGAAAATGGGCGTTCAGGTGGGCGATGAAATCATCATTGATCTCCCGGGCGTTGGCGATACCCGTTGGACCGTAGTCGGCCTGGTTTTCGATCTCGGTGGGCGAGACCAAAATACCGCCTTTGCCAACATCGAGATCTTCAACCGGGTCGTTCATACTGTTGGTCAATCAGCCGTGGCGATGGTCGAAACTACGGCCCCCAGCCTGGCAGTGCAGCAGCGTGTTGAAGCAGACCTGCGAGAATATTTCGAGGCCAAAGGGATGGTAATTTCCTATTCGGCCGTAGCCAGTGAAGACCGCGCCCAGGCCAGCGCTCAATTTGGAGTGCTGACCCAAATCCTGATGATTATGACGGTATTGATGGCCGCCGTCGGCAGCATTGGCCTCTCAGGGACGCTTTCGATCAATGTCATCGAACGCCGCCGCGAAATCGGCGTGATGCGGGCGGTCGGGGCTTCATCGCGCGATGTTGGGTTTGTATTTATTGGCGAAGGGCTTATGCTTGGTCTGATCAGTTGGGCATTGGCAGTGCCAATTGGCCTATTATTAGGCCCGCTGTTTGTGACCTCTTTGGGGAATGTGATCGATTTTCCGGCGCAATATTACGCCGCCGTACACGGAATTTGGTATTGGCTGGCGATTGTATTTGTATTATCCGTTTTGGCGAGCTGGGTTCCTGCCCGCCGTGCTACGCGTATTAGTGTGAATGAAAGTCTGGCGTACGAATAAACTATTTTGGGCAGCAATTGTGCATAGATTGCCAGTCCTGAGAAAATGTGAGGAAGATGATGAGCCGTAAACGATTTTTCCCAATCCTTGTTCTTTTATTGACCACCGTCATTATATCCGCCTGCACCGCATCTGCCACGCAGACGGCTGAAACATCTACCGATGTGCCGATTGTTGAAGATTTTGCCGTCGTAGCCGAGGGGCGGCTGGTGCCGAACGAATCGGTGCAGCTCTCTTTCCAGGCGGGCGGCCAGGTGAGTGAGATCTTGTTTGCCGAGGGGGATGCTGTGCAAGCAGGGGATGTGCTTGCCCGTTTGGGGGATCGCGAACAAGTAGAGACCGGCTTTGCCAACGCGCAGTTAGAGCTGAGTGCCGCACAATTTGAGTTACTCTCAGCTCAACAAGATCTGCAAACCCTCCACGATAACTGGCCTGCCGCGGCAACCGCGGCCCAAGAAGCCCTCACCAATGCCCGTGAAGAAGCCCGCGACGCAGAAAGAACCCTCAATTATCGCACTTCCCCCGCCGACCAAACCGACATCGATGTAGCCTGGTCGCAAGTCGTCTTGGCGGAAGATAAACTGGAAAAAGCCAGAGATGATTTTGAGCCTTACGAAGATAAACCCGCCGATAATCTCACTCGCGCCGCTTTTCAAAGTGTGCTGGCCGAAGCACAAGGAGCCTACGATGATGCCGTGCGGCATTACAATTCACTGGTGAACACTTCGAACGATTTCGAGATTTCCCAGGCCCAGGCCAGCGCGGCCATTGCCCAGGCGCGCCTGGAGCAATCTCAAGAAGATTACGATGAACTCATCGAAGGCCCCGATCCCGACCAGGTCGCTTTGGCCGAGGCGCGCATCACCGCCGCCGAAGCCCGTGTTGCTGCGGCGCAGTCGAATGTTGTCGCGGCTCAATCGGCTCTGGATAATTTGGAATTAACGGCGACCTTTGACGGTTCGCTTGTGGCGATCGATATCATTGTTGGTGAACAAGTTGCCCCCGGTCAGCCGGTAGTGACCCTGGCCGATTTTTCGCAATGGTACATTGAAACCGATAATCTGACCGAAATCGAGGTTGTCGAAGTACTCGTAGGTCAGGCAGTTACCATCATCCCCGATGCCCTGCCCGATGTAGAATTAACCGGCAAAGTCGATTCCATTGCCGATGTCTTCGAAGAGAAACGCGGCGATGTCACCTATACTGCCCGCATCCAGGTCGATGAAATCGATCCCCTTTTGCGCTGGGGCATGACAGTTGTGGTGACTTTCGTCGAATAGCATCGTTAGCAAAATAAAGGGATGGCGTGCTACGCGCGCCATCCCTTTATTTTTGCCTTAGTTCTGGCACTGCGGGCAGAGATAACAAGCCCCGCCCAGATAGGAAATTTTTTGAATTTCGGAACCGCAATTTGGGCAAGGTGTTTCGGCGCTTTTGCTGTCCATCACACGGATATAGCCCCCTTTTCGTCCGTATAGATCAACCTCGTCATAACGTCCACCCAACGCAATGGCTTCCTGAATGGTGGTGTTGATCGCATCATAAAGGGCGCGCCGTTCTTTTGTGGAAATCTCTGGAATTTTGCGCTTGGGGCTAAGCCTGGCATGGAAGAGAATATCCTGAACAATGGCATTGCCCAGGCCATTGATGCAATTGGGGGTCACATAGCCGGTGGCGACCAAAAAACCCTTAATCCCTTTGGATGTTTTCTCCGGATATTCGGCTAGCATGGTTTCGAAGCGTTCGAATGTGAAGGCCGGGTCTAGGGGCGGGACTCCGCTTTCATCGTGAGGGCGCTCGTCAAATTGGGATCGATCCAGCAGTTTCACCGCCCCCCACATTCGCAAGGCGTAGGTCAGCGCTGAGCCATCGCTGAATTCCCAGCCGAGATGATATTTCTTCGGCAGCGTTGCTCCTGGCCGATGATAAAGCAGCTTGCCTCCGGCGTCGCCCCACCACAGCATATGATCGCCCAAATGCAGGTACATTGAGCGCCCGTAGCTGCTGGCTCCGCTGACGACCAATTGGGGCAGTATGCTTTCGTATTCTTCAGCGGGACGGTTAAGCCACAAGAATTTATGCCGCATGACCCCGCGCCCAAACCGGGTAATCTTCTTGCCGGTTAATTCGTGCTTCATTTGTCTGGCGATGGTTGTCGCCTCAGGCATTTCGATCATCTTTTGTCCTATGCTGCGTAATCGTCCAGAAGCATAACGGCGATCTCTTCGGCTAACCGCTCATGCTGTCTATCATTGCTGACCCAAGCGGTTGCACCGTTATGTAAAGCTGTGGCGATATGGATTGCGTCCGCTGGGCGCAGATTATAAGTTGCCCGGATTTGGGCAGCCCTACGGGCAATATCCCGATCGATATCAACAATCTTCAGGTAGGGGAAGTTCACTAACAGCGTTTCGTACGTTTGAGCAATAGTGGATTGCTCCATTCGCCAGGGGTGGACATTGATTTCCATCAAGGTGATAATCGAAGTTACAGCCTGCCACTGACCGGCTTGAATTCCGTTGAGCAGGTCGGTCGTAAGTGAAAGATAAGCCGAATTAGCTTCGAAGTGATAGATGAAGATAGGCGTATCAATCCCAATTACGGTATGATCTGATAGGGCAGCGGCTAATCTTGCCATGCCTCGCGCTCGTCTGTGAGATATCGATCAGAGTCCTGACGTTCCCATATCTCTTTGTAGAGGCCTGCCATGTGTGTTGTGTAGTCCGAGGGTTTGGGGATGAGCACGATCACTCCATCCTGAATATCTACAAGCAGCCTGTCGCCCGCCTGAATTCCCAAAGCTTTCCGTGCTGCGCCGGGTATTGCAATCTGGTTTCGGCTGCTGACTTTCACTGAAAGTTGTTCCGTCATCTCTGTCTCCTGTTAAGCAAAACAGCAAAAATGCTTAACAACATCGTACCATAGGGTGCGTTCTTTTACCAGTTACTGGTTACTGCTGGCCAACCGATCCTCTCAAGAACTTTCCCGTATAGCTCATCTCCATTTTCGCCACTTGCTCCGGTGTGCCCTCTGCGACAATATGGCCGCCTTTGTCGCCGCCCTCCGGGCCGAGGTCAATAATCCAGTCGGCGGTGCGGATGACATCCAGGTTGTGCTCGATGACCACAACGGTATTGCCCGCATCCACCAGACGGTGGAGTACATCCAGCAGGCGTTGAATGTCGGCAAAGTGCAGGCCGCCTACATCCGGGTCGGCCAAAATCCAGCGTCCTTGCGCCGCGTCCCAATATTCGGTGATCCAATGATCGGCTTTGAACTCGTTGTCTTTGAAGAGATAGTCGGCAAAGCCCACCCGCATTCGGGCAGGAATGCCTTTGTGCCGCAGCAGCGAGGTGAAGAAGACGGCAAAATCGCGGCACATACCGACTTGTTTTTCTCTCGGTTCACGAGATACCGTCAGAGGAGCGGGACCCAGCTCGGCGATACGCGCCAGCCTCTGTTTCATTGTCCGCAGGCGTTGTTCGGCGCGGCTCTCGCGGGTCAGCGTGACGCTAAAACTCTGGGCGGCATTGCGATGCAGCATCTGCCCCTGGATGATCTGAATCAGGGCGCGCGGCGCGTCAGGCAGATCATCATAAAGGTGGGCGTATTCTCCAGGGTCAGTAATGGGCGAGTGTTTGCAGTAGCATTGTTGGATTATATTCATAGAAGTCGGCTTGTTATAAACTGCACATGCGTTCTAGTATTGTATCACTAAATTTCTTCACCCTGGGACAGTGAGTCTTAAAGTTTTTGGATATTCTTTCAGTGAATGGTTTCAAGTTGCCGCTCTGTGCAATCATCCTTCGACTGCGCTGCACTCAGGATGAAACCATCAAGATGGTTAAAAAAATACCCCGGAAACGAAGCCTACAATTTCCGGGGTGTGGCATCGGGGCGCGCTGCTCGGCGAGTTTTTTGATTTGAGGGTGTTGAAAAATTACTCCTGGGCATCCAGCCATTTTTCGATGGCTGCGATGTGTTCGGCATAATGCCAATGCGCGTTGGCGGAGATCAATACCTGAAAAGTTACCTTTCCGGCCCAATCGAAGGGTAGATTTTCGGCGAGGCGGCTTTCATCCAATGCTTCGATCTGCATCAGGAAAGCCTGATGGGCGGCGCCAAACTCGCTGGATACTTGCTTCAACGGCAGGCCTTTGTGTTCTTCGTGTGCCTGAGCGTTAAAGGCATTAATCGCATCATCGTTTGTCATAGGTGGGTATTGCAGTTCTTCACCGGATAATGCGGCGTGGATGCGGTCAGCCGCTAATCGCTCCCAGGCAGCAATATGCGCCATAATATCCTTGATGCTCCAATCCTCCTGTGCGCCGGGCTGAGTCAATTGTTCTTCATTGAGACCACTGATGATCTCATTTAACTCGTCCCAGGCGCTTTGGATGGTATCGAGCAACGCTTGTTTGCTAGGGGGTATGGACATAGAATAACTCCATTTCATGGGTATGCGTGCGGACTTCGCACACCCTTTTTTCGAAATTATTTTACTCTAGTTTCCGGTAACTGAAGCTGCTCACAATCGAAGTTGGAGCAAACA
>CAYFMI010000048.1:0-31217 GCA_964344175.1 uncultured Anaerolineales bacterium | reverse complement strand
TCTTCAGTCATCTAAAAGAACATTCGTTCTACATTGTATAATCTGATGCATCTAAAAGCAAGGTTGTTTTTATCTTGCTCGGGAGAAATATAATCTTGCAATATACCTGGAGCTGATATGACAAAAACATCCCTTAACAAAACACCTTCCCTTTTTGCCGTAGTCAGGGCTTTTCGACAGTTTTTCGACATTGCGAACACGCCCTTTTTGTCAGCTGGGTTTCAAGTATCTGATAATTTTTTTAACTTTTTGCCACCAGCACATATCTCATCCTATCTTGTTGTAGTCAAATTTCCTAGCGATTTCGCTTGTAGCACGCCACGCCATTTAGCATACTAGCTATATGGCTAGTATGCTAAATGGCTAGCAATTGGATATGCATGATGCTTGATTTCTATCTACCCCGAAGGGGAACTACTTTTGCCCTTTTCTCGCACTTGCCAGGGCAATTCGCCTGGAGAAGCGTGTTTTAACATTTCAATTGTTGTCCCGTATAGGGTAACAAGTTTACCTCCCAGATATGCCCAATGTGTGATGCTGCTTTGGATGCGGGTAAGGGTACTTTTCTTATCCGCTACCACGCAGATCGTGCCACCGCCTGCGATGAAAGCATTTGCCCATTTCTGGTCCCATGTTGTTTTATCTTGATCCCCATGTTCAACCTCGACATAGAGCGTTTCTCCATCTTTGCTGATGATCAGGTCGGGAAAGAAAAAGTGTTTATCCCCGGTCTTTATCTTTGCGGGTTCTCGTTCAATCTCATATCCCAATCCGGCGAGCAAATCAGCAGCCTTGAGGATTAAAGCCAGGTGACGATCCGATTTGTGGGCTTTGAGAAGTTGCTTGCGTTCGCTCTCCCTGGGATTTTGCCCGGTAAGTTCGTGAAATACCCAGCGCCCTTTATCGGTCAATATGAGCATATCCGTCGGACGGCCATCCACTGGAGTCCCCCGCCGTCGCGCGACCAGAGCGATCTCTTCACAAGCTCGAACGGCGCGATAGGCTGTACGGTCGCTCGACTTGAGACGCTCTTTCACTATATCCCGTATTTCGGTCAAGCGTGAATATCCAGTTTCACCCATCACCTGAATTACGGTGCGATCGCGCTCGAAAGTGCCACTCCCCACCCATTCTCGAAACCATATCTCCATATCGGGAGTCCTGGTTGATGTTTTGTCCACAGCTTCGTCGGAATTGGTATCACTTCTTTTTCCAAATCTATTATTCTCCTCAGCAGTGCTGAGTTTCTGACGATACTCCTGCAAAGTCCCCTCAAGCGCTATGACCTGACGTTCTAACACAGCCAGTTTTTGCTCAGCTTCATCTCCACGCAGACGCTGTTGATCTGCATCTTTGCGAGCCGCATCAACCTCGTCCACAAAATCCGCCAGCCTTTGGGCCGATTTTCCCCAATCGCTGTCTTCTGACGGCGCGATTAGGGTCAACTGCCCGCGAATGACTTCCGCTAAATCCTGGGGAGACATCGCTTCTAGCTGTCCATCTTTTTGCAAGCGATCCAGACGTTCACCACAAATATCCATTCCCAAGCCGATTAATGCTTCTCTGGATAATCTGGCACTATCTTGCGCCTGTGTGATTAGCAGCCGGTGAGCTTTAAGGCTATCCCGAAGTTGCTTTGCGGTGATTTGGTCTACCAGGTTCAAGGACGATCCTCTACTTCTGTTCGTACCCATGGGTTGTCGTATACCCGCTTCAATGCATCGGACGCTTCATCCAAAGATGCAATCAATGCCCGCAGATTGGGTTCCGTGGGTTCGCTCATCCATAGAGTCAGATACATGGCCGTTTCGCGGTGAAGTTGCGTTGTATACAAGATCAGTTCATGGACATTGATCAAGGTAGGAGGGACAACAGCCTGATCCATCTGGTTTTCCAAAGTAGACAAACGGCCATAGATAGTGTTGACGAGGCTACTTCCCACAAACAAATCTCCCTTGTCATCCTCGGCCAATGTGACAATATCATGGTGGATTTCAGATAGTTCGATATACCAGCCTTGAACCTGACGTTGGTATCGTTTCATCTGTGCCAGGCGCGGAGAAAGCAGCAATGGAGAACCTTCGTCGTTGTTCGGTGACACAAGATAACCTAAAATAACCAAACCAACACAGAGCAGGATCGACACCAATCCAACGATGAATCCTCGCTTGACGTCAATCTCGATCATCTTTATCTCCTCGATCCACCAAATGCACTTTGGCAGCTTCTCCCGCTGACCAGTTAATATTTTCGAGGAAAATAATATTCCGCGCAGTAACCTCGATCATCCGCTTACCGGTTTCGCGGTCCCTGGTCTGGATATGTCCATCAAGAGCGATCTTCGATCCCGGCTGAAGGTAGGGGTATGCAAGTTCTGCCAGTTGCCCCCTTACGATTACGCGTAATCCAGTTAGATACTTATGCCCGTTCAACAATAGGCGCATAAAGGCGTATTCTCCACCACCCTGTTCAGGAGTACGCTTGAACCAGTCGAAGTAGATATCATCCTCCACTTCACCGATCAGGAAAACATTATTAACATCAACGCCAGGAGTAAGCAAGCCTTGTTGCGTGCGTGCAGCCTCGCCTTGATCCCAATCGATATTTCTCAATAGAATCAGGCTTTCGGCCTCGATCTCATGGATCAATTTGCCTCGGAAATGACGCGAGGCAATCTGGCCGATCACAGCAATCTCTGAACCGCGTTTTACATAGCCATAATACAACTCCGCCCTTTCATCCCATAAAACAACGCGCATTCCCTCCAGGCGTTGGGGACGGTCACTCATCAAAATCAGACGTAAAAATGGACGCTCTACACCTTTGATTTTGAGATAGTCGAAGTAAATGTCGCCGGTAATGTTGCCAACAATGAATACTCTGTTCATAGTTCTCCTCTATGCGTTGTGTGGTAGTGTTGCCAAGAGAACCACATCATTTTCTCGAAGCGCTGTACTCCTGTTCTAATACCTTTACAACGGACCCAATAGCCTCAACCCCCTTCCCGCCGGACAATATCCGGCGATGGGCAACCTCCAATTGGGGAAATGCCACACTGCGTTCATTCTGGCGATGCACCAGGGCTTCGTAGGCCTGGACAAATCGGGCACGGTCGGCAGTTGGATTTTCTCCAAAACATAATGCTGACCACCCCAATTGGTTCACTGCTTGAACGATGAGTTGATCGCTGAACTCAGGCGTGCCGCGCGATCCCACACGTTGGATTTGACGACGCACTTCACCCCAGGCGGCCAACGGCGTCGGATATTGATCGGCCAAAGCAAGGTTGCGTAGTTCAGAGATGCGCGGGAAAAATGGGCTACGGCTGATATGTTTCGCCGCAGCTTCCTTCAAGACTTCATCAGGGACATCCTGAAGGGCGGACAGGTAGGTGATAATCGTGCTGTCTCCAAGCGTATGCTCGTAGGCCGCTGCCAGGATGACCAGGACAAGCTGGATCGTTTCATTGGATGCCATTTTTATTTCTCCCTGATAACTCGCTGGATCGCTTCAATTGTCGCTCTTCCAGGATCGGCGCTGGCTTTCTTCGCTGAACCAGGTCGGGCAACCTGCCCTTTTGCCGCCCAATCGAACAACCAATCCAGATTGGTGCGCTTATGGTCGCGCCCCACCCAAGTTTCCCAAAAGGGCGTCAGGTATTCTGGTGTGAATTCTGGATGGAGCTGGAGGAACTCGATCACCAACTTGCGCTGGTCCTTGAGCGGGTAGCGCCCTGTGACAGCCTGAAACCGTTGGATTTCAGGCGTTTCCAGCAAAGGATCAGATTTACGCCGTGGTGGACTTGGGTCGGGCGTGTCAACGCCCGCATCTCTATCCATCTCTGATGTAGTCTCTGCAGTAGTCTCTGTAGATCCTTTAATCATTGGGCCATCTTGACCTGTTGAGACTGGTTCATCCTGGATTGCTCCATCAGGCCATTTTGATCCGATGGAGGGGGTCATTGGTTCGACTTCTTTTGGTGACATTCCGCCCGTATCTTGTCCAGAATGAAGTTCGATTTCCTCCGACGACTCACCACATAAACGATTGAGTTCCTCGTAGTCAATCGTGTACCACTTTGTGCGATCATGCCTGTCCGCCGATAACTGATCGGCGATTAGCAGACCCTGGCGTTCCAAACTCAAAAAAGTACGCTTGATCGTCGTCTCAGACCAAAAAGGGAAATTTGTCTCCTGCCATTCCGCGTAGGTGTTATAGACCCACCAGCGGTTTCTCTTGAAATGTCTGCGTTTCTCAGGTGGCACTTTAGATTCGGATTTCTGGAAATTTCGCAGCCAATAGTGGACTTGTTGCAACGCAATCGCCTCATTAAGTCCGATCTTCTCAGCAAGCGATGGAAGCACCTGAAGAGGCGGCTCAGGAATCAGTAACGGACTGGGATTGGAGGTGGTCATCACTGGCCCCGGGGATTGGTAACATTCTTGAACTTCGTCAACTGTGCATCGAAGGTCAGATCCACCGTGCCTGTCGGCCCGTTGCGATGTTTGGCGACGATCAACTCGGCCAAACCCTTGAGCGCGGGATCATCACCGGCGTACATTTCTGGACGATACAGGAACATGACGACATCACTGTCCTGTTCAATCGCACCCGATTCGCGCAGATCAGATAAAGTCGGCCGTTTATCCGCCCGTTGCTCAACGGCTCTCGAAAGTTGGGCAGCAGCAAAAATGGGCAGGTTCAACTCTCGGGCCAAAACCTTCAAACTCTGGGAGATATGTCCTACTTCCAATGTCCGGTTATCGAATCGCTCTCCACTGCGCATGAGTTGCAGATAATCTACGATGACCAGATCGAGCCGGTTTTCCATACGCAACTTCCGGCATCGGGTGCGCAACTGCAAAGGTGTCAATGCCGGGGTGTCGTCCAGATAGATATTCCATTCACTCACCTTTTCGGAAGCACGTACAAAGCCAGGCCATTCGTCTTCTCTAATTTCTCCAGAACGCATACGCTGGGTATCAATGCCACTCTCTTGGGCGATCAAACGCTGCACCATCTGTTCATTGGACATCTCCAAAGAAAAAATGGCGACATGCTTTTCCAGATTGCCAGCCACATACCGGACAAGGGAAAGCAAATATCCGCTTTTACCCATCCCAGGTCTTCCGGCTACGATCAACAAATCGGACGGCTGCATCCCCCCTAATAACTGGTCCAAGTCATGAAAACCTGTGGTCGATCCAGTAGCTTTACTCTCTCGGCTGGCCTCTTCCGCGTGATCATATACTTTGCTGATGATTTTCCCGATGGGCAGGACTTGGCGCTTCAGTCGGCGTTCACTAACCTGAAACACGGCTTTCTCTGCCGTATCGAGTACTACCTCTGCGGTAAGACCCTCTTCATAAGCAGCTTTAGCAATCTGGTTGGCTGCATCCAACACCCGCCGTCGGATGGCGGCTTCTTCGACAATGTGACCATAGGCATCTGCGTGCAAAGAGGATGGCACCTGGTTGATTAACGCGGTCAAATAAGCAGGCCCGCCTATTTCTCCCAGATACCCCATCTGATCGAGTTCCTCTGTGATCGTCAAGAGATCCATCGGAACGCGGCGATCGCTGAGACGATCAAACGCTTCCCAAATCCAGCGGTGCCTGTGGATGTAGAAATCATCTGCATGGAGATATTCGGCAACTTCCAGAAAAGCATCTGCATTGATGAGTACCGAACCGATCAAGGCTTCCTCAGCCTGGCGGTTATTCGGCACGATAGTAACTTCTGTCATTGAGTCCATCTGGTTTCTTTTTTCTCCTGTTCTGTTCAGAGGGTATGTGAGCGGAGATTTTATGCACAGGTCTCACAGGATATGTGGGCTCCTATTGACGGCTCCCAGGCTTTCCTGGCAGGCCAACGTCGGCGGCAGCGTCTGCGGCCTGTCGGCGGCACGTCGGCAAAACGTCTGCGGCACGTCTGCGATGCCGCCGACGCTGTCCAACTGACAGCAAGGGATATTTTGATTTCGCACAAAATCCCGCAATTCACTTCTCGCCATCCTTTGGAAATAACGTCATTGTAGCGGTTGCGGGAACCGGATCAAGCACCAAAATGCCCCGTTGATAATCTTCGATAGCCCTGACAAAAAAGGAGGTCACTACTTCCCCAATAGGTACAAGCGGTGCGTCATCGCCAAAGCAGGCTGTATCTCGGATGGCATCTCGCAATTTTTCGGGGAGGCGGTAATGCACTCTGGTCTGCCATGCCCGTTTATTATCGCTAGGTTTTTTAGCTTTCCTGGCTTTTGGTGGGGTAGGTTGTTCAAGATCACGGAACCAACTTCCCTGGCTTGTCTTGTAGGGGAACAGAGTTAGGCGTCCGGTTCCGAATGATGGTTCCAGTTTTAAGGATCCTTCTTGAAAGCACTTCAACCCATATTCCAAAAATACTCGGGCGACTTCATCCCGATTGGAGATGTTCAACTCAGCAGCAATTTGGTTGACAACCTGATTGATTTCTGCAGGAACACCGCGGTAACTTGTCGTGCGATGTCTTTGCTCCCAGTGCCGATTGCGTTTTTTCTTCTCGGCGGCGGGCAGCCAGGATAGGTGCAGATCGCTGGGGTTCCCCAAGTTCTCCGACGGATTTTCGCCATCAGCATTTGCGGAATTACCCGATGGTACGGAGCGTTGCCCTGTATGTTCCATTTCCTGCCCGAAACGCGAATGCTGAAAGGCAGATTGGCGCGACATCAACTCACCTCCAGGATTTTGCGAATCACCTGCTGGTATTGTCCTGCCGCGCGGTGCGCATCGTTGACTTCGAAAATCGTTTTTCCTTCTGCAGCGCATTCTCGCAAAATCGTAGCCCGGTAAATAGGCTGAATTAATCGCTCTCCAAAGACTCGCTGCATCTCCGCCATAGTCGCCTGGCTCTCACGGGTAATGGTGTCATAGAATGTAGGCAGCAACCCCAGGAGGGCGCCTCCCCACCCGTGCTCTTCTTTCAAGGTTTTCAAAGTATCCATGATTAGCCCCACTCCTTCTAGCGAAAGAAAATCGGTGGCGCTGGGGATCAACACCATGTCAGCCGCCCACAGCGCACGCTCTTGCAATCCCCCAACAGATGGGGCCGTGTCGAATATGATGTATCGTAAACCCGACTTGCTGTCCGTCAATTTCGAGTGTCGCATTAAGGGGGTCAACTGCTTGTAAACTTGATTGACGGGTTTGCTCTGAGCAGCCATGAGAATCTGTGCCGCGGCAGTATCCTTATTGCCTGGCAACAGCCATAGCCGATCGCGCCCGGTACTACGAATCAACTCTTCCGGTGGATCGTCATTTACCAACATATTGAATACACCTCGCTCCTGCCGCATTCCCAGGCCGGTGGCGCATTGCCCCTGGGGGTCAAAATCAATCAACAGGGATTCTTTTCCGGCTCGTGCCAGTCCATGTGCGAGGTGGATTGCCGTTGTGGTTTTTCCAACTCCCCCTTTCTGGTTTGCAATCGTGATGATCTTTGTCGCCATGATGAGCTCCTCTCAGACTAATGATTCGACTGCTTTTTCTAAATCTTGCTGATCGGAAGTGACATACACCCGGGTGCTATTCAGGCTATTATGGCCCAGCAAAGCGGCCACCTTTTCTAGACTCACGCCCGCATCAATCAGGTTTTTTCCAAACGTGTGGCGCAGGATACTCGGAGTAAGTTCCAATCCAATGTGCTGACCAATCCTCGACACTGCTCTTTGGAGGCTGCGGCGGCGCCCTAAGGGAGTACCCCACGAGCTGATAAACAGATGATCGGCATTCAGTCCGCGGGCATCCAGCCAGGCCTGGCGGTTTTTCATCCAAGCATCCATAACTTTCCGAATCGTGAGATTGAGAGGTACCTCTCGCTGCCTGCGCCCCTTTCCTTTTCGGACGATCACATAACCCTTGTCTGAACTGATAATGATCTCTCCCAAAGTCAAGTCGCACACTTCTCTTGCTTTCAATCCCGTATTCATCAAGAACAGCAGGATGGTTTGATCTCGCTGGATGCGAAATCTCATCGTGGCTGTATAAGCTTTGTTCTGAAGCAAGGGTAACCCGCTCATCAATAAATCTTGAGCTTGGCGATCTAACCATTTTGTTTTTGATGTTCTCATGGTGATCACATTTCTCCTTCCTGAATTTCTTCAACACTTGTCTCGCCCTGAGCGTCAATCAGCGTTTCCAAATCCTGACGACGAATACGAATATCCTGGTTGTTTGCCCCGAAGCGGTATACGCGCAATTTTTCCGCCTCAGCCCAAGCATAGATCAGCTGCTTGGTAACACCAAAGATCAGCGCTGCTTCCGAAACCGAGAAAAACCGCACACCGGGAGGAGCGTTTGTGGGGGGATCAGATACTGATGACATTGTTACCATCCTTAGGAAATGAAAAAGGCCCGTCGGCTTCTGTACGCCTGCACCGCGTTTTCTTGATCGGGCAGGTATAGTCACCGACGGGCCAAATTCAGCAGATTAAAAACGAAAACCTGGAACGATTTCTCGTTTCCAGGTTTCTTTCTGCTTGGAGAAGGAACTTTTTTACATGAGTTCCCTCAACCTTGTCGCCCCCGCGAACGTTACTTCAGTTTTACACCAGCGGTCCCGACGGGATTTGAACCCGCGATCTCCGCCTTGACAGGGCGGCATGTTGAACCAGACTACACCACGGGACCTGAACGACCGATAGTTTATCATACGCCCCTGGGTGCGTCAAGAAGATTTCTCAAGGATTTGAAAAGTCGTCGCGAATGGGTTTTGCTCATCGGCAGGACGGTCACTTGCGAGGACAATGTTCCAGCCAGCCAGGTCGATTTTAGGAAAGTAGGTATCTGCTGAGGTGCGGGCATGGACGCGGGTTAAATAGATGCGGTCGGTCACCGGCAGGGCAAGGCGATACACCTCCGCCCCCCCAGCAATGAATACTTCGCTTTCTTCGCCTCGGCGAGCAATCGCCAGGGCTTTTTCCAGCGTTGCTGCCACCGAATAATTCGGCGGCTTTTCCCCTATTGACCGGGTCAACACGATCATTTCCCGCCCCGGGAGCAACCGCCCAATACTCTCGTAAGTCTTGCGTCCTACAATCAAGTGATGCCCCATCGTGAGGCGCTTGAAACGCCGCAAGTCGGCGGGCAATCTCCACGGCAGCTGGTTTTCAATGCCAATGCCCCCATTCTCGTCCATGGCTACTATGATCGAGACGCGCATTACACCGACACCTGCGCTTTTATGTGCGCATGCGCCTGATAATTGTGCAGTGCAAAATCGGCATAGGAGAACTCGAAAATATTTTTCACCTGGGGATTAAGACGCATTTCAGGCCCAGGATAAGGTGATCGTGAAAGTTGAAGTGTGGCCTGCTCCAAATGGTCGAGATAAAGATGCGCATCGCCAAAGGTGTGAATGAACTCGCCCGGCTCCAGGCCGCACACTTGAGCAACCATCAACGTCAGCAGGGCATAGGAAGCAATGTTAAAAGGAACGCCTAAGAAAAGATCGGCTGAACGCTGATAAAGTTGACATGACAGCCGCCCTTCGGCTATATAGAACTGGAAGAGCAAATGACACGGTGGTAAAGCCATTTTGGGAAGATCAGCCACGTTCCAGGCACTGACAATCAGGCGCCGGGAGGCAGGATTCTGCTCAATAGCCTGAATCAACTCTGAGATTTGATCTACCGAGCCGCCATCCCCCGTTGGCCAGGATCGCCATTGAGCGCCGTACACCGGTCCTAATTCACCCTCGTCATCCGCCCATTCATCCCAAATTCGAACGCCATGCTCCCGAAGATAAGCGATATTGGTATCGCCGCGTAAGAACCAAAGCAACTCATGGATGATGGATCGGAGATGGAGTTTTTTTGTTGTTACCAGGGGAAAGCTACCCCGCAGATCGAAGCGCATTTGATAACCAAAGATCGAGAGTGTGCCGGTCCCCGTGCGGTCGTGTTTTTGTACGCCATTCGATAAGACATGCTCCAGTAATTCGAGATATTGTCGCATGGAGCTACCTCCTTGATACTATTAATTTTTCAGCGTACGCGGCGTTTCCAGGCCTCTTTGAGTTCTAAACTTTGCGGGCTTTCACCGGTGGGCAAGGCCATGAAATCGGCCATCAGCCGATTGAATTTACTGGGAACATCCAACATTGGGAAGTGGCCTGAATTCTCAAAAGGAATAAAGTGGATGTTTTTTGGCAACAGGAGAATATCATCGTTTGCTGCCGCTGTAATGGCCGGGTCATTTTGACCCTGAACCAGTAAACAAGGAATGCTGACACGCCCAGGCAGCCCCTTGATGTTGACCGTATCTAGGTGACGCAACGAGTGATAGATGGCATCGCGGTCGGCTTTTGGCGCTTCGATGCGCGCCGCTTCGGAATCGGGAGTCGAACCGAGTAGCCAATTCGCCAGTTCTGCGGGATCCCCCTGGAACATGCGCGGGTTGATCTGGTTCAAATTCAACGGCATGCCCACCGCCATGACGCGATCGACATAGGTTGGGTTTTTCTCGGCGAACAACATCGCCACAATAGCCCCCAGGCCATGCCCAACAATCGCCACTCGGCCAATGCCCATTTCGTCAAGGAAGCCATGTAGCAACTGCAATTGCTGCGAAAGCAGGTAGCGGCTGGTGTTTTTGGCCGTATCGCCAAAGCCCCACATATCAATTGCGTAGGTGCGATAGCTACTCGAGGCGGCTTGCATAGACGGAATCCAATAACGCCAGGAACCAACCCAGCCGTGCAAAAATACAATTGGGCGGCCCCGGCCCAGAACTTCGTAATGAACGATTTCGTCCTGCAAAATTATGGCGCTCATAGATCGGTTGTTTCGACTCTTCTTTTACGCTGCTGCCATTTTCAATAGTTGTTCAACTTTGCTGGTCAGTTGATCGGGCGCAAAGGGCTTGACAATATAGTCAACCGCACCGGCATTAAAGCCTTCTTGCACTTCCGATTCCTGACCTTTGGCCGACAAAAAAGCTACCGGAATATGTTTCAGACGCTCGTCGTCTTTCATGCGCTTACAAGCCTCGTAACCTGTCATACGCGGCATACGCACATCCATGAGAATGATTGCCGGTAGCTCTCCTTTATCGGCCAGCTCTAGGGCGGTCTCTAATGCTTCGGCGCCGTTATTGGTAGCAATAATCTCATGCCCGGCAAAGCGCAGGGTAAAGGTAATCAGGTTGCGAATATCGAGTTCATCTTCTGCAATAAGAATTTTTGCCATAATTTTTTCTACCTTGATGCTATGAGTGCGGCACTGCTACATTTTTTCCTGATAAATCGGTAATGTAAACGAGAAGGTGCTACCTTCTCCGGGGATGCCGCTGCTTTGTAGCCAGATGCGGCCATTGTGCATCTCAATGAGCTGCTGGACAATTGATAATCCTAAGCCTGTACCGGCTGTCGCCAAAACAAGCGGGTCTTCACCACGGAAGAAGCGCTCGAAGATGCGTTCCTGATCTTGGGGCAGCACACCAATGCCATCATCGCTGACATCAATCTGCACCTCACCGTTGAGCAATTTTGCCTCAACAGAAATGTTTCCATTGGCCGGGGTGTAATGTGAGGCATTGCTTAATAAATTGGTAAAAATCTGGCGTACGCGTTCTTCGTCACCGCGTACCCTGGGCAGGTCGGCGGGGATTGCCACCTGATAACGCTGTGCTTTTTCTGACTCAAGGGAGCGGCGCTTTTGCTCCTCGACAACATCAATGGCTAAGTCTTGCAACCGCAAGGGTTGCATCGAAAGATCAATTTTACCGGCCTCGATGCGCGAGACATCAAGCAGGTCGTTGACCAAAATATTCAAACGCTCTGTATTGCTCAAAACAACTTGGAGGAATTGGGTTTGCTGCTCAGTCATTTGACCAGCCGCGCCCATGAGCAAGACTTCTACATATCCTTTGATGGAGGTCATCGGGGTGCGCAACTCGTGACTAACGGTTGCCACAAATTCTGACTTCAATCGATCAACCTCGACCTGGTGGGTGATGTCTCGGAAGATTGAGACTGTGCCCAAAAACTCTTCTTGCAGGTGCACCGGCGCGAGATGCACAGAGACAACCCGATCATTCTCCAGCGTAATCCGTTCGGCATAAGTTTCGCTACTCTTTAACACACCAGATGCCGATGACCATTTCGAAATTGTGTTTAACCACATCTGCGCTGCCTGACCAAATAAACCGCTAAATCCTTCGAGTGATTTTCCAATAACTTCATCGCGAGATAAACCTAACACATGTTGGGCCGAGTCGTTAAAAAGCGTAATCTTGCCATCTGAATCGGTCACCAGGACTCCATCAGCTACAGCTTCGAGAATCGCGCGCGAGCGGCTGGTTTCGATCTGTTGGGTACGCAGCATGGTGCCCAGCCGCTCGGCTTGTTCGCGGATCAAATTAAACAACTCGGCATTATTGATCGACACGGCAATCTGATTGGCTGCAGCTTGCACCATTTCAATTTGATCGGCGTAAAAATGTTTTTCCTGGCGATGGAAGAGCAGCATAACGCCCAGGAGTTCGGTCCCCACTAGCAAGGGCGCGCCAATGGCGCTGCGATGATTTAAATTTTCGTTATCTTCACCCAGCCAACGATCATCATCCAATAGGTTTTCGATCAAGACAGCCTGCCGGTTGCTGACCAACCATCCGGCCAGGCCATCCCCCACATCCAATGCGGTTGATCGCCCGCCCAGCGGGGGTGGATCGGTGTACCCCAAGGAGGCACGATAATAGAACGTTTTTTCACCAGGGCGGATTAGCAATATGGTACTCTGCTCGGCTCCAGAAATATCGTTGAGCAATTTCAATGTGCGATTGAGGACATGGTCTAAGTCGAGACTGGCGGACAATTCTCGCATAATCCGCAATAGAGATTGGGCGCGTAAATGTTCCTTCTCCAGTTGCTGCGTGCGCTCTTCCACGCGCTGCTCCAACTCTTCAGTAAGTTGGCGGGTCTGCGAGAACAAGGCCGCATTCTGCATGACTACCGCCGACTGATTGACAAGAATGCGCGCCAATTCAACTTCGTCGGCTGAAAAACGACGCTGCACATCCGAATGTACCAACATGAAACCATGCACGTCTCCGCCAGTCACCAGCGGCAGCACCAGGAGCGCCCGGGTTTCATTTTGCACGAAGTAAGCCCGCCAGGGTTCCAGCAAGGCTTCTGTGTGAACTTCGGTCGTACTGAAGACCCCCAGGGATTGTTGCAAATGGGCAATGATCGGCGCGTCCGGCAGGGGCTTAGGCAGATGCGCCCCTCCCTGTTGAGGACTCTCGCATCGAATGACAAATGCTTGATCTTCTTTGATGATGGCTGCCACCTTCGAGCATGGCAAGGCCTGGGCAAGCTCTTGGCTGGTAACGTGCAGAAGGTAGTCTAAATCAAGGGTATTTCCAATTTGATTGGCAAAACGGTTAATCATTGCTAACCGCTGAGATCGGCGATCTAACTCAGCCGTACGCTCCAGGCTTTGGCGGTATAGATCGGCGTTTTCCATTGCTACTGCCGCCTGATTAGCAAATGTACTCAAAATTTGGATATGGTCAGGCGAATAAAAATCACGCTCCGCTTTTTCAAGGACCAAAACGCCAACTACTTCTCCCTTTGCAAACATCGGCACAGCCAGCCAAGATAGGCGCTCGGCAGGCATGTTCGAAAAGCGCGCATCATCCCGAACATCGGCGACAAATATCGGGCGATTTTCTTGGATCATTTCGGTAAATAGTTGGCTGTCATCTACTTGGGTAGATAGCCCAATCAGGTCGTCATGCTCCCCAAAACCCTGGGCGCTCTTGATGGTCAGGGTATCGTCTTCGCGCAGCCAGAGTGTCCCGGTATCATAAGGAACAAGATCTTTCAACGTCTCCAGCAATACATTAACCAAGACATCCAACTCTAGGTTGGCGCTGATGGTTGCCGAAACACCGCTCAATGCCTGGAGATGTAAAGCACGCTGCTCGGCGGCCTGGTAAAGCCGGATGTTCTCCAACGTCAGGGCAGATTGACGCGTCAATGAAGAAATCAAAACTTGATCGTCAATCGAAAAGGCGTCCACTCCATCGTAATTATCCAGCGCCAAGACCCCCAGCATTTCTGTTCCGGCCTGAATAGGGACCATTATGCTGGAAACCGGCAGCCGCTCGCCAATGGCCTCTCGATAACGCAGCAAATGCGCTTGCTCCAGGTTGTAATGCTGCGTAAAATCGACTTCCTTAACACGGGCAATTTCCCCGGTTTCGAATACCTGCCGGATCAATGTGTCGCCGGAAAGAAAATCAATCTTGCTTAACACATCATTGTCCGTATACCCCAGGGCAGCTTGCGGCGCAAGCACCCCCGCAGAGGCATCGAACATCACAGCAGCGCAAGCCTGAGCAGGCTGCACAATCTCTAATGCACTCTCCACCAACAAGCGCAACACCCGCTCTGGTTCCAAACTCCCTAATTGGCGGCTGAATTCTAGTAAAAGGTATACTTCCCGCAATCGCTGGCTGGTCTCGGTTAACAAGGTCAAGTTATTTAACGCAGTGGCAGTCTGGCGCGCTAACAGGCTAAATAATTGTTCATCGTCGCCGCTAAAGGCTGGTAAGGTAACCGCGCTAACAGCTAACACCGCGATCGGCGCACCCGCATGCGCAAATACCGATAGGCACAAAAAACCTTTCGCATTCAGCGCCTGAAGCAAAGGGGACTGATGCCATTCACCATGTTCATCTAAATTGGCTACAAGATACGTTATCCCCTCGTTGATACTTTGGGTCAACGGATTGCGCTGACCAAGCAAGGCCTCGAGACTGGTACGGCGCGGGATGTCGCCCCGGGCATGCAGCAATTGCGGGCCGCCGGCTCCCTGCTCAACGATCAAAACCGCATGCAAACCCAATTTTGAGAGCAAACTTTGCCCCAATTTTTCGAGAACTGAAACTCGATCTGGTTGACGAGCCAGCAACTCGACGATCTCTAACACGGCATTGACACGCTGCTCTGATTGCGAGAGAAGTCGCTGCCCGAGAATTTTCACGGCGCTAGAGCGACTCTCGCTCAACTGCGATTGGAGACTCTTCACCTGAAGGTCGAGCTGATTCGCCCATTGATGATTGGCAATAAATTGAGCCGATTGGCGAGCAAAATCACCTAGAATTTCCAACGATAAACGATCGGGGTATTCATCAGGGGGTAAGCCACCTACGGCTATGACCCCTAGCGCCTCGGCTGAGGCGTTCGACAACGGCAATAGCAACACCGATCCTCTCGGAGCGGCATCCCGGCCAACATCCATCAACAAGTTCAACCATTCCGGCGCTTCGCCTGGCGCACCCGGTGGAATCAGGTATGAACTCAATAAAAGGTGATCTGATTTGAGCACATTTTCTACTTCCACCCAGGTCAGTGCAACCCCGCGCAGTAATTGCAGCCATTCTGGGCTGACCCCCGCCCCGGCCAACCAATTCAGGCGGTCTTGCGAATCACAAACCCCGATCACTACCGCCGGATAGCCGCTCACCTCGTGAAGGCCTAAGGCCATTTCACGCAGTGGCTTTTCCAATGCCGCGCTCTGATGAATTCCCTCAGCGGTCTCGAAGATGGTCTTCAAAGATTTCAGGCGTCGATGTAATTGCTGATTTCTCTCAGTCTGATCTTGATAACGGCGCGCATTGATGATAGCTATTGCAGCCTGCACGGCAAGTACCTGGACAATTTGTACCGCGTTCTCATCAAAATGCCCGGATCTCTTTGAATGTAAATGAATCAACCCCGCCACCCGGCCTTGATGGGCTATCGGCACCACCAATGCAGACCGAACTCCGGAATGCGCCGGGCGCACTGTTGCTTCATCGAGGGTTTCGGGAGGCTGCTGAAAATCGCCAACCAGAATAGATGCGCCGCGCTCCAAAACAACCTTCTCCAGGGGATGCAATTCTTTCGCCGGAGGGTCGCCGACGGAGAAGCCAACTTGTGAGATTGTTTCTTCAGCTTCATCCACATTGAAAAGCAAGATCGTGCCACAATCGGCCTGAGCAGCCTGAAGCGCTTCTTGATAGATTTGTTCTAACAAACGGTTAGGGCTTACGCCCACGCTCAACTCACGGCCAATGCGCGAAATTGCGGTAAGTTGCTCCACGCGTTGACGCAAATCGGCATCGGTTTGGGTGGCAAGTGAAGCGCGCTCAACGGCCACAGCCAGTTGCCCGGCCACGGTCATGGCTAATTGAATATCGCTGCGCGAAAAATGTTCGGGACGATGACTCGCCAACATCATTTCTCCCATCCCCTGCCCACGGAAGACAAGCGGCACATCTATTGCCGATCGCACATTTAACGTATCGATCAACTGACGGTATGGCGGAATAATGCGGGGGTCTTCAATGGTGTCATCCGAAATAAAAGTCTGTTGACTGTTGGAAACGATATACTTGGCAAAGTTATCATCAACCGGAATACGCCCCAACGCTTCAGTCGGCTCGCCAGATACCCCATAAATGGATGGCAAATGTGCTTGAAGTTCACCAACATTTTCATCCAAGAAGAATACAGCAGCAGCATCCACTTTCAACAAGCGCGATAATTCCAGAACCGAATATTTGAGAATTTCATCCAAATCGGCTTCAGAACCCGATAAGCTGGCAATGCGCCGTAATGCTTCGGCTCGCAAAGCACGCTGAATAGACTGCTGTACCAAACTGGCATTCTCCACAACAGGGGCAGCCTGCCCGGCAATAATGGAAAGCAAACGAATATCATCTTGAGAAAACGGCGTTCCATCGCGTTTGTTGGCCGCTTGCAAATACCCCAAGGTGCGCCCGCCACTCTTTAGTGGAACCAGGACAGTATGCTTTATTCCGGCAGCCCGGCACGAATGATCCAGGCCCAAATCAATGATGCGGTGGTCTTCGGCAGCATTGGCGGCATTGATTAAGGTCTGTTCGCGCCATATACGATCTGCCGGGCTATCCGCCGGGATCTCTACCATATACCACTCAACGAATTGAGACGGCACACCAATAAAGGGCTTTTGCGCGACAAGCCGACGCTGAGCATCTTCATAAAGCATAAACCCGGCAATTTCGACATCCAACAATGGTGAAATACCCTGCGCCAGCCGAGCAAATAATTCACTGGAATTTTGCACTGCGCTCATTGCCTGCGTCAAATTCGCCAGGCTAGATAATTCCAATGCCCGCCGCTTTTCTTCCCGAAATAACAAGGCATTGTGCAAGGCGATTGCCGCCTGCCCCGAAAGCAGCCGCAAGATCTCAAGATCACCTTCTGTGAAAGCGTCCTTATCCAGCGATGTCAGACCGAGTGCCCCCACGAACTCCCCACTGACTAGCAAAGGCATCCCCAAATAGGACTGGAAGGGGTATTTTCGGCGGTCGATCAACGGACGGAATTCGCGGTGAGTATCCACATCTGGGATGATAATCGGTTTGCGGTGCGCAGCAATATACCCGGAATATCCCTGACCCAGGGGGTATCGATCATCGGTCATTTCAATACGGCGGTCTACGCCGGTGACACCAATGAAACGATAGGGAATCAGGTGCGCGTTTTCAGCATCCCAAACCGTGATTTCTGCAAAATCGGTTGGGACGAGTTGCTCGATACTGGTAAGAATAGACTGGAGGGTCGTTTCGAGTTCAAGATCACTCGCCATCGAACGGCTGAGGGAAGCCAAAACTTCGAGTGTTTGATCGGAGTACTCGGTTTCTTTAGCCCCCAACACCGAAACATTTTGTGGCCGGACGGTTAACAAAACGGTGTTGCTGCTTCCATTGGGCACAATGAAGGAAGTTCCATCCATCATCTGACCACCAATAGAGAGTGAGGCCTGCCCATCGGTCGCTGCCAGACTCAGAAAAGCCTCGACCGGGCGCGTGCGGCGTGCCAGCCGCTCAATATTCGGCCCTTCATCCCAGGTGTCAAAGATTTCACGAGCCTTGCGGTTCATATACAACACCCGTCCCCCTGGTTGAATCATCAGAACCGCGTAGTTATGTTGAGTTAATTCCGGCATCACCGGCAACGTGGTCGTGACGCCAACATTGGGGAGTTTCCTTGCGATCAGGCGCGCAATCAAGATGGTTAGCAAGAAAAACGCTAATCCAGCCAGAAACAAAGAAATCCCAAGCGGGATGGCGTCTAATTCAAACATAGCAACAAGGCCCAGGAAGTGAAAGGGTCTTCGTGGGCGGTCTTGGGTTTATCCTTCGGCGCGGCGCGCTTCGGCGGCCAGTTCGGTAATTTCGCGAATATCTGCAAATTGGTGATCTTCCGCAGAGACAACGCCAATTCCCGCATCCATCAGTGAGATTTGCAGGTCTTCACCGGAGGCATTTTTCACAGCAATGAAACCTTGTTCGCGATCCATAAAGTTATAGTGCGTCAATATCTCTCCAGCGAAACGTGTCTTAAAGCGCTCGCGAATGACCGGCGCGTTCTCCATCGTCGTGATGACGATAAAATTATCGCCCCCTGCATGACCTATAAAATCATCGGCAGTTCCAGCCTCGTCAACCACTTCATTGAGCAGCATGGCCGTAAAACGCAAAACATCATCGGCAGCCACAAAACCGTATTCTTCCTTGAAGGGTTGATAATGATTAATCCGAATATCCATCAGCGCCCAGCCCTCACTGCGAATAATGCGCCGCAGATGATCTTCCAGCAAACGACCAGACGGCAAACCTGAACGCGGGTCTGTCAGGCTTTCACGCTCGGCGCGTGCAATGGCGTTTTGGACACGCAACTTAAGTTCTTCGATATCGAAAGGCTTGGTGATGTAATCATCTGCGCCCAGCTCTAACCCTTGCAGGCGGTCGCTGCGTTCATCTTTCTGCGTTAAGAAGATAACGGGGATATGGCTGGTGCGTGTATTGGTACGCAATTGGCGACAGACTTCGTACCCATCGACATCCGGCAGCATGATATCCAGCACGATTAAATTGGGCAGGCTCTGCCGGGTTTTATCTAAGGCGTCAGAGCCGCGCTGTGCCACTTCGACATCGTAACCTTGCCCCGCAAAATAAATTCGAAGCATGTTCGAGATATCGAAATCGTCTTCGACAATCAATAAACGATGTTTGCTCATAAGACACTCCCAAAGTTTGAATTTCTTCGCACTTCGTCAATTTGCGCTTGTGTTACCGGTTTTTCAAATGAGCGAAAACCACTCAACTGAAAGCCATGTCTGGCTGCAATACCGGCTATTTCTTCCACTCGCTGTCGGGATATATTCTTCCCAACGGTGTAATCCTCAAAACGGCCTTCCAGGGCTAAAGCCATTGTCTCGGCCATACAGGCATAAGCCTTGCCCGCCGGAAAACCAAAGTCAAAATTGAATGCTACCGGCCCCGGAACTTCCACCACGCCGCCGTCGATCACGAGCACATCCTTGCGGAGGGCCGCCACCTGAGCCGAGACATCCCGCGGACGGGCCACATCACATACCACACTGCCGGACTGCAAATATTCCGGATGAATGATGGCCTGCGCCGCGCTGGATACGGTGATCACCAATTGCGCGTTTTCGACATCTTTGACCGATCTCGAAGTGATGATCTCGGCCCGAGCAGGGCCTTGCAAACGCCCTCGCAGGTGATCCAGTTTTTCGGTGGTTTGCCCAATCACATAGAGCCGGGAAACATCTTCCGCCAGCAACTCGGCGCAAACCTGCCCAATAGCTCCGGTTGCACCAACCACCGCAGCTGTGGCTCCCCGCATCGAGATCCCCATCAATTCAGCCGCAGCCTGAATTGCCTGAATAGCTACGGCTATAGTATAGGCATCACCGGTGGTCACGGGAATATCTAAAGCGTGGGCAATGGAAATGCCGCCATCGCCCACAACCGAAGTAAAGGCTCCCAGGCCCAAAATATTGGCTCCCAGGCGCTCAGCCAGGCGACCTGTCTGGATAATTTTGTAATATGCGATATTTTGGGGTAATTCTAACATACGCGCCGCAGTTAACGGGCATGCGATTAACCAGCCGCGTATCGACTTGCCAGTAGCCGCCGAAGTGATTCCAACCACTTCAGAGAGAAAAACCGGTGGGAAAAAGGTCGAGAAGAAATTGATTAATGGAACTGGAAGAACTCGCCCCAAGAAAGGAAATTTGCGACTGACATCGCGTTTGGGGTCAATCGGGTGAAGAATAAATGCAAATGTGTCCACAGGTTACCAGGTTTCATGCTCCATTTCGCCCGGGCGCGGATACAAGCGATGGTGCAGCCCGGCAAAATCTAGACGATGATGGTCGCTATCTTCATAACGAATATCGCTGGCGATCACGCGGCGCTCCGAGGAGGCAACCAACACAACATCCGATTCGATTGTCCTGGCCGGGAAGACGATCATCCCCGAGCCCAGTCGGCAGTTATGGCCCACGCATCCACCCAACACAGGCCGATTAGCATCCCGCAATTCTGCACCGGCGGCATCCAATGCTTTGAGCGGCGTCGGCACCAAGTTGAAATCGGTGAAGGTTGATCCCGCGCCAATGAAGGTATTACGCCCGATAACGCACATCTGCAAACATGTATTTTGGGCGACCATGCTATTATCCATAAAGGTGGTCATGAACATGGCTGCCCGGAAAGGTAAGAACGCACCATCCCCCACAACCGACAACATGAGCTGACAGCCTTGCGAGATGTTGACATTATCCCCAATGATGCAATTCTCAATTACCGCACCCGCTCCAATGGTGACGTTATCGCCAATTGTCGTTGGGCCGTGAATGACGGCCGTAGGATCAATCACGCAGTTGCGTCCAATTTTCACCACGCGTGACGATTCGAGCACTTGCTTACCCTCATACATGGCGGTGGCAAGCACCCCCAGCTTAAACCACGGATCACGATCCAAACGCGCCTCAAAGCGCGCTCCGCGCGTAAACAGGCCAAAGACAACATCGGCAATGAAGATATGCGTCCAGGCATCAATCGCAATGATACTGCGCAGCGGCACCTGAAAGGTAAGATCCCCCGACTCGGTTGCCATATAAGTGGGCACATGATAATACCCCACCTCGCGAGCCTGCAAATCAATTACCAGGGGCTGCACGTCTTCCGAATATCCGTTGGGGTAATACCATAAATCAATCAGGTAGAGATCCCCCTGCTGCTTATAGGAGGTTGATAACGGCAGGGCGTGCTCCTGAAAGGCAAGATCGCTCTTGGCAAACGCAGCCCTCGAAGGAACCTGGCGCTGCCTGGCCTGACTCAAGAAGGCCTCGATATAGGCCGCATCGAAATAGAGGTTGTCGCGATATACCAGCGCCGGGCCAGAAAAATTGGGGAGGGGCGCGCCAGGAGGCAGCTCCAATTCACGTTGTGCGTAAGGCGCAAGCACATCGCGATGGATCAACCATAGCGGTTTGTTCCGCAACCGCAAATCGCGGGCCGGTTCATTGAAAGGGTGAATAATCTGAGAGGTAGAAAGGATAATTTTTTGCATCGCGTCTAAAGGGGGGTTTTGTTAATTTCGATTGTGCAAAGCGAATCCCCTTGGGCTATGCAGGCGGTCTCTTCGACATGGAAGTACTTCCCGCCACTTATCCAGTATAACGCTTCTTGCAAAATACCAACGGCCAGATGGCAGGCCACACCATCGGTCTGCCGTTGCCAGCACACCGGGCATTGCTCAATGTGCCATAAGATCAAATGCTGCGTATGCTCGAGGCGCACGCGTTGATCGGAAAAGCGATTGAAGGTCTCGGCAAATAACTCAGCTCCCGACTTAATTTTAGCGGGAAGCGGGAGCAAACGGAACGCCATATCACTGACGCCCAACAGAGGGCCGAAATCGCGCAGACCATACTTGAAGCAGGCCTGCCCTGCTCTGAGGGCTAACCCCCGCCCGGAGCGCGGGCCGTAATAGCTCTCGATGCCGGTCATGATGTTGCTCAGGCGCTCGAACTTAAACTGGCGGTCAAAATTCAAGGGGGGCAGGTCATCAATAAATTTAGACTGGCCTGCAATGTTAAGGATCGTATTGAGGCCGTTGCGCCCCAAAACATCTTCGATCGCCAATAGAATGAAGCGTCCCATCTTATTTGGATAATAGAGTTGCTTTTCTTCCGTTTTCATTCGTCGCGGCCTAAAAAGTTTCGCAGCGCGTGCATAAAGCGCTCTGGCTCATCGAGCATAATAAAGTGACCGGCATTTTTGAAACGCTCAATATGCACGCTGGGCATCCCGGCTTGCATTAATTGCCACTGGTTGGGATCCACAATCACATCTTTATCGCCGTACATTCCCATGGCCGGAATTGTGATTTGGCTCAAAAAGGGGCGTAAATCGGTGCGCCGCAGCGAAGCAATGCTCAACAAAAAAGACTCCAGGGTAGTGCGTGATAAATCATGGGCAATCATATCGTACCAGCGCGGATCGCGAGTAATGACTGGGGCGCTCAGGCGCAAACCCAAATGCAATGCCCACATCATGCGGAATACGGTGGCCGCAATCCAGCGCCGGCCTGCCAGCTTTAGCATGAGTGCCAACGACGAGCCGACAATTGGCGACCCAATCACGGTAACCTTACTAACACGTTCTGGGTAATTGATTGCCACCGACAAACTGACAGTGCCGCCCATGCTGTGTCCAACCAGGGGCGCCTGCTCAATTCCCAGGCGGTCCATAAACTCGGCGACCATACCGACAAAATCTTGTACTGCAAAAGTAGGCAATTTCTTTCCAGATTCACCAAACCCCCAAAAGTCTAACGCGTATGTGCGGTAGTATTGGCCTAAATAGCGCATGGTTTGCTGCCACAAACCCCAAGAGCCTAGCCAACCATGAAGCAATAAAACCGGTCGGCCGCGGCCATACACTTCATAATGCAGAATTCCTTGATCGGTCGTAATTGAAGACACGATTGTCGAATTTATAAGAAGCTAAAACGCTCCAGCTTCCATCTCACTCAGGATGCTGTAAAGCAATTCTAATAAAACGCTCTTCACAGTTTCCTTGTCCAATGCTACACAGGGCAACAACTTGATCTTTGGATCAAGACGCAGCGCTATGCGCATATCATCAACAGCCCAGGCGTCTTCCATATCCTGCTTATTTGCAGCAACCACATAGGGAGTTGGGGCATAGGCTCTAAATGTCTCTAGAATACTGCGAGCTTCACGGAATGTTTCGGGGCGCGTACTATCCACCATGACAATAAAGCCCAACATCCCCTCCGATAAGATCTCCCACATAAAATCAAAACGTTTTTGGCCTGGCGTGCCAAACAAATACAACACCAGATTATCATCAACAGTAATGCGACCAAAATCCATTGCAACGGTCGTGGTTTCTTTAATGCGCTCCGCTTCCGAGGATATTTTCCGCTCTGTGGCAACGACATCAATCTCACTCACCGTCTGGATGAATTCTGTTTTTCCCGAACTAAATGGGCCGGTAACCACCATTTTTACTGTCTGCATAATATTTCGCCTCAAGTATTGCTAAATAATGTGGGTGCAAATTCTCTGAAAAAAAAAAAATTAAAGAGAACGAATTCGCTTGATAATGCGGTTGACGAGTGATTTTTGCTCTTCAGCATCGCTAACAGGCAACGAGGGCTTTTTCCGCTCGAACGTGACGCCTTCTGGCCTCACCAATTCCACCAACCCCGCCTGTAACAGGCCATAAACAATTCGGCGGATCTCCAGGTCGTTCATTTTGGTTGTTGATGCGATCTGCCGAATCGTATTCTTGGGATCTATGTATGAGACTACGCGCCACTCTTCAACGCTGAGGTTGACATTGCGTAAATCGGCTCCGGGGCGGTCGGTAAATTGCAGGGCAATATCCAGGCTGGGAATTTCATCTTGGAGTTGCTCCCATTCCCGAAGGCGGCGCGATCCCTCCATGATGATATTTTCTAACCCGACCTGGAGCGTGATCTTGCCATCCGGGGGCAGCGCCTCGTCTTCGAAGCGGAACAAGCCCTCAACCCAGGTAAACACTCGTTGCAAAACGCCCACAAATTCCGTACGCAAACTCGCCAGAATATCTTCCTGAGAAATGTAGTTTGCGTTGATTAACAATAACCCTAACTCTTTATCACTCATGTGGCTGGCGCGCGCTTTAATCAGATTATATTGTGCCCTGGTCAGCTTGTTGGTGCGATGCAAAATAGCAACCAGATCATCTTCATCGGTGCCCATCCGCGAGTAGGCCAGTTTGCCATCTCGAAAAGATACCCAGGCCGAATCGCCAGGCCCCTCCACCACCAATGTTCCGGTCTTTCGAGCCAGGGTAATGAGATTCAGAAGTTGATTGATCGAAAAATCGCGCAGGTTGCCCTTTAGTGCCATGGATTTGTTTGTCGCTTCGCCTAGAATTCAAGATTAACGCAATAGGGCGATTATACTGCCTAGAAAGCATTGCGTCAAATCACGCCTGCTCACACCCGGCGCGCAATTAAACTACCCATTTTTCGGCCTTAGATCCTGGTATGAAAACCGGATCTGCCAGACGCGAAAGGCAGCCTCAACCTGAATCTTAAAGGACATTTTCGACTGCCCTAAATCGCGCTCCGCAAAATAGATGGGGATCTCATGCATAGCATACCCCAAACGGTAGGCAATATAGAGCATTTCGATCTGAAAAGCATAGCCATTGGCGCGGACGCGTTCCAACGGCATGTTTGCCAGGGTTTCTCGCCGCCACAGGCGAAAGCCGCCGGTTACATCTGAAACCGGGATCCGCAAGATCCAACGGGCATACTGATTGCCAAATGCAGATAGAGCCTTTCGCCACAAAGGCCAGATTTCATCCACCTGCCCATCGGGCACATAGCGTGACCCCAACACAATGTCGGTAGCATTCAGTGCGGCATACATCTCGACAATTTTTTCAGGGGGATGCGAAAAGTCGGCATCCATTTGCCCAATGGCTTCGGCCCCATCCTGGATGGCGCGACGAAACCCTTCGATATAGGCCGAACCAAACCCTAATTTACCTTTTCGGTGCAAAACCGACACACGACCGGCATACCGGGCGGTCAACTCATCTGCTGCCGGGCCTGTTCCATCAGGGCTATCATCATCGACCACCAATACCTTTAGGCCAGGGCAGGGCAGATCCATAAGTACCGGCACGAGCAAACGTATGTTCTCTACTTCATTATAAGTTGGTATCACAATTGTTAATTGCATAGATGGTTAACCAAGTTGGGATGGCAGCATTGCCATCCCAACGACAATTTAGTCAAAACTAGTTGTTTTCATTGCAAGCTGAGAATTTTTTCTTTCAGGCTTGTGAGGTTCTTAAAGCTTCCCTGCTCAGGGAGAATTGCGCCTAACTTCAGGGCAAGCCTTTCTTCGGGAGATTCTGATTTTTCGCGATCTTTAAGAGGATAGAAATAATCAAATGATTGCTCAACCCGTGTTCGGACGCGCTCACCCAGTTCTACAATCACGCTGGCATCGGTTAGTACGACAAACTGCGTTGTGGTAAGATGCCCCACAAAATCTGTTGGCCCGCCGATATTGCGAATGGCATTATGAATCATCAGGCTCACTGCACGCAACACATCGTCTGAGGCCACGAACCCATAGGCATTCCGAAAAGTGTCTAAATTTTTCAACGTAATGGACAATAAGGCCCACGCATCACCCTCCAGACATTCTTTTAGGCGTTCATCCACCAGTACGCCTTCTGGGAAACCGGTCACCGGGTTGTTGATGGCATCTTGCGACATGCGCTGTAATGAGTTACGCACGCGCAAGCGCAGTTCTTGAATATCGAATGGTTTCGTAATGTAATCATCTGCCCCCAATTCTAAGCCCTGCAAGCGATCTTCGCGGGCACGTTTTTCGGTCAGGAAGATGATGGGGATATTCTCCGTGCGTCGATTTTTGCGCAAGCGCCGGGCTACTTGGTAACCATCAATATCTGGCAAACGAATGTCTAAAATCACCAAATCTGGCGGCGCGCTCAAACAGGCGCTGACAGCGTCTTCTCCCCAATTAGCCGATGCAACCTCATATCCCTGTACACGGAAATAGGCTTCTAGCATTTCCGCTACATCGGGATCATCTTCGACGATCAGAATTCTTGATTTTTCTTCCACCGTAGCCAAACTCAATCAACTGGTGTTTTTTGGATGACAAATTCGCACACATCATGGCCCATAGCGACACACTTTGATTCGTTCACACGAAACTCACGTCCGCCAGAGACCCACTTCAAGCCTGCTTGCAGTAAGCCAGTAGCAATGAAACAAACCGGCTTATCTTCGCCGCTGCGACCCCAGCATACCGGGCAGCGGTGAATGGTGTAGATGAACTCGTGTTCTTGCTCCTCAGTTGTGGAGATCTGGTCACTCATCTGGCTAAAGATTTTCGCCATTGCCGGAACCCCAATGCGCAATTTGGCTTCCAACGGCAGAACTTTGAACGCCAAATCGCCAGCCCCTGCCAATGCACCGAAGTTCTTGAGAGCATCATCGAAAGTAGCTCTCCCGGCGCGCAACGCCAGGCCACGCCCCCCGCGCGGGCCATACATCTCTTCTAGCGCCAAGTTCACCGCCGAAATATCGGAGAAATCAAATTCTTTGTTGAGATTATCTGGGGGAAATTGATCGATGACACTGCCCAGGTTGGCGAGATTCAAAATGGCATTAAGTCCATTTCGACCCATCACGTCTTCCAGGGCTTCGATAGTAATCAGGGCAAACTTATTTGGATAATAAAAACCGCTTTTCGGAATCGATTCCATACGTCAATCCTATTGCTAAATCAGCTTGGTCAGGTCGTCGGCTGCGCGACGCATATCTAAGAAAATCAACCCGAGTTTGGCATCCTCACGAGCCAGAGCGGTTAGAACTGCCTCTTCGCCAATCGACATGAGAACAACAAAGCCTTCTTCCCCTTTGATATAAACCTGATCTAAAACGCCGCGCCCTAACTCAGATGCAATCCGTTCTCCCAACGAGAGCATGGCAGCCGACATCGCCGAAACGCGGTCTTCTTCCACGCCCTGGGGCAAAGCCGATGCAATTGTCAATCCATCCACGCTGACCACTGCCGAGGCTTCGATATCTGGAGAAGATGCCTGCAGGTCACGGAGGCGCTCAACCATTAGTTGTGATCGTGATTTTGTCAAAGTATCCATCCTCCTAAACAACGGTAGGGAGATCTATAAAAAAACGCCATAAATGGGGTTGCTGACATGTGGGGGTAAACCTGTTATATACTATTCTATATGCTGTTTTTCTGCTAGTAATTTAACGATCTTACTCTAGCATATTGATATTGATGTGTCAAGAAAACGGCCCTGCCACTTCCATTAACTGGGTTAGGACTTACGCAGTTCGATGAAAGATATTCCGAAAATAGGGGTGTGTGGGGCGCTTCGCGCCCCACACACCCCTATTTTCGGGCTTTCCCTGCACACGTGCGTAACTCCGATGGGTATTATCTTACCATTAAGATCCCAAAAGAGAATAACAAAGCATAAATCAGCGTCAATTGACCGGTGCCGGCCAGCGCTTTATTCAAAGCGCGACCCGTATCCGAAAAGATCACCTTACTCCATCGCCAGGCTAAGGGAACAGAAAGAAGAACCAATAACCCGCCAGGCGGCATGATGCCCTGGTTCCAAAGCAACACCGGAACCAGGTACGCGCCCGCAATACAGACCGTATATTCAATTTGCGTACCCCTGACTCCCAGAATCACAGCTAGCGTACGTTTCCCGGCCCGGGCATCCCCGGCGATGTCGCGTAAATTATTCACCACCAGAATGGCGACAATTAACAGCCCCATACACACCGACAATCCCCAAGCCAGGGCGCTCACTGTACCCGCCTGCACGTAGTAGGTCCCTGCTGTGGCGGCTAACCCAAAAAAGAGAAAGACAAACAAATCTCCCAACCCGTGGTACCCCAGCGGGAAGGGGCCTCCGGTATAGGCAATCGCAGAGAGTATGGCAGCCAGCCCCACGATCAGAATCGGCCACCCGGCATGCAAAACCAAATATACGCCAATCAATGCCGCCAAACCAAAAATTACCACCATTCCCCGCCGCACCTCCGCAGGCGTGAGAATGCCGGCCTGGGTTACACGCGTCGGGCCGAGACGTTCGCCTCTATCGGCGCCGCGCTGATAATCGAACAAGTCATTGGCTACATTCGATCCCACCTGCAAGAGCAATGCGCTCAACAAAGCAGCCAGCGCAGGCAGCCACACAAAGCGGCCATCGGCAAAAGCTATTGCCGACCCCACAATAACCGGTGCGGCGGCGGCCGGCAGGGTTTTTGGCCGCGCCGCCATGCCCCAGGCCCGATACGTGCTTATTGTTTGATGTTCATCGGCACACATGGCATCTCCATGATATAAATAGGGCGGTTCATTAAAGTGTTTAGAAATCACCGCAGAATTATAATATTTTCTCCCGCTTTTGGGGAACTGGCAACCGCAAGCGACCGGCCAGCTTCACAGCAGCGCATTTTTGGAGGCGTTTTTTATGTCCCCAACAGAATACGACATCATTGTGATCGACGACGAAGTTTCAGTGACCGATATTTTCCAGCAATACCTGATCTGGAAATATACCGATTGGCGCTTTCTCACATTCAGTAATCCAGGGTTGGTGTACGACGCTATCGTCAAAGGGCAAATTACCGCCCGGGTTTGGGTGATTGACATCATGATGCCGCAAAAGAACGGCGCTGTAATTGCTGAAGCCATTCGCAAACATCATGGCAGTGAACCGATCTTGCTGGCCTATACGGCCCTAGAACGCCGCACACTCGAAACCCAGCCCGCCTACCAATCGGGGATGAAGCACTTTAACCACATTGTCAACAAAAGCGAAGACTTCACTTCCGTACTCTCGCTGGCCGAGGTTTGGATTGATGCCGAAGCTCCCGAAAGCAACGCAAGCCCATGACAACCCCGGTGGAGTACCCGCTTAAACACATTCCCCGGCCCAATGCCAAGAATATTGCCCTGCGCGTGACTCCTGTAGCCGAGCGTAACCTGCGTCACGGCCATCCCTGGCTTTTTGCCAACTCCATTCGCTCTCAGAGCCGCGCCGGTCAACCCGGCGATTTAGCGGTGATCTTTGATCATCAGCGCAACTTCTTAGCCGTTGGCCTCTACGACCCCGCCTCAACCATCCGTGTGCGCGTGCTGCAACACCGCCAACCCGCCGCCATTAATGCAGAATGGTTCCAAAACAGGCTTCAGGCCGCGCAACAAATTCGCGCCACATTCCCACCAAATACAACCGGCTATCGCCTGCTGCATGGCGAAAACGATGCCTTCCCCGGGCTGGCGCTGGATAACTATGCCAAAACCTTTGTGGTGAAATTGTACAGCGCGGCGTGGATTCCACATTTACAGGATCTCTTGCCTTTATGGATAAACCTTAACCCAGAGCGGATCATCGTGCGCCTCAGCCGCGAGCTGGCGCGTCAGCCCGAACATCTCCATGGCCTGGAAGATGGGACTCGGCTCTATGGGCCTCCCCCTGAGGGCACTCTACTCTTCACCGAGAACGGCCTCACCTTCGAGGTCGATCCGTGGCGCGGCCATAAAACCGGCTTCTACCTCGATCAGCGCGAGAACCGCGCCCGCGTGGAAGGGTTGGCGTCCGGAGCCAGTTTGCTCAATGTGTTTGCCTACACCGGCGGATTCTCCGTCTACGCCGCCCGCGGCGGGGCGACAGCCATCACCAGCATCGATCAGAGCCAGCCCGCCCTGAAGGCTGCCAAACGTAACCTGACGCACAACAGCCTGACCACCAGGCACACGCCCCTCGTTGGGGATGCCTTCACCCATATGACGCAATTGATCGCTGAGAAACGACGCTTCGATGTGGTGGTGATCGACCCGCCTTCTTTTGCCAAAAGCCAGGCTGAAATTCCCGCCGCGTTGAAGGCTTATCGGAGGCTGACCCGTTTGGGTATCCAATTATTGCAGCCTGAGGGGCTACTAGTGCAGGCATCCTGTTCGAGCCGTGTCAATGCCGAGGCATTTTATTCAGCGGTGCTGCAAACCGCCCAAAACACCGGGAGGCCGTTGCGCGAGATTGAGCGCGCCTCGCACCCTATCGATCACCCTATCACCTTCCCCGAAGGCGAATATCTGAAATGCCTGTTCGCACTGACATCCTAGGAACCATGTATTTTTCCTGTGTTCTTGGGCATTCTTAATGGGAGAATTGACACAATGACCCCCCCCACCGAAAACCTGACCGCCAACGTCATTGAAGCCGCCGGAGGGCTGCTCTGGCGTCCCGCTCCCGCTGGCCGGGAACTTTGCCTCATCCATCGCCCGCACTACGACGACTGGACTCTGCCCAAAGGGAAGCGCGACCCCGGTGAAAGCTGGCAGCAAACCGCCCTGCGCGAAGTCTTTGAAGAAACCGGTTGCCGGGCGGCATTATCCGGCTTTGCCGGGAGTGTTGCTTATACCGTGCGCGGCATCGCTAAAGTTGTCTTGTTCTGGCATATGAATCTCAAAGAAGATTGCACTTTTACCCCCAACGATGAAGTCAATCAACTGGTGTGGCTCCCCCTGGAAAAAGCCCTCCGCAAGCTAAGTTACGCCACCGAGCGGGAATTGCTAGAAAAACTCACCTAGCTTCGGCAGCGTTTTAAAAACGCGTCAGCAAAAGGCCTTCGAACTTCCCCAGTTCACTCACAAACAAAAGCCCCCGCCGGTCATCTGGCAGGGGCAATTTCTTTTCGGTTAAAGGTCAACAACTACATAGGGATGACGTTGGTGGCCTGAGGGCCTTTCTGGCCTTCTTCAACGGAGAACTCCACCTGCTGACCTTCTTCAAGGTTGCGGAAACCTTCGCCCTGAATAGCCGTGTAGTGGACAAAGACATCCTTGCCGCCTTCACGCTCGATGAAGCCGTAGCCTTTGCTGCCGTTGAACCATTTTACCGTACCGATGATACGTTCAGACATTTTTTACTCCTTGAAATTGAACTTATCTGATATTCCTTGAGGTGCTTTGAACGTTCCATCGGAGGGTCAAAAAAACGGCCCGGGACTGAGCCACGAACCGTCGTCTTTTTATTCTCTATCCAACGAAAACTTTCTGGCATCCTACGAGATCAGAGTATACACAGAGTACTAAAAACCGTCAAGATCCATTAATGCAGTAAAATGGGGGAGATTACAAATAGAATAATTAGGCAGCAAATTAAAAGTGATAGAAATAATGGATAGACATTCATCTCGCCAACGCTTCGCCACGC
>CAYFMI010000047.1:0-31440 GCA_964344175.1 uncultured Anaerolineales bacterium | reverse complement strand
CCGCGGCTCAAATGGGTTATAAACTATCATAAGATATTTTTTAAATTCTCACAAAGGAGATGCTCATGAATTTCATCTATTTCATTCTTCTCGGCGCACTCGCAGGGTGGCTGGCAGGAAAACTCTTTAAGGGGAAAGGCTTTGGCCTTCTCGGCAATATCGTCATCGGCATCATCGGCGGCGTCATCGGCGGCTGGGCGCTGGATCTGGTCAACGTTTCATTAGGTGGATTGGTTGGCTCTTTAGTCACCGCCGTATTGGGCGCGTTGCTGTTGCTGTGGGTTGTTAGCTTGATCAAAAAATAGCCTTAGAGCCGATCCAAAAATTCTCGGCAGGTGAGAAATCCGCCCTACGTAGGGCAGGTTTCTTACCTGCCAGGCTTATTTTTCGGATAGATCTTAGCAGTAGATTTTTATCTACTGCTATCAGCCTGTGAGTTCATTCTCAGGCGGCTTGTAGAACCTACAACTCTGCAGTACGCTCCCTGCACTTCATCCCAATAGGAAAGATGCGTAGTGTGTTTGGTACATCACACATCTTTTTGATCAAGTCAAAACAATCTCTTCTAGCAGCTTTCGGTAGTAGCAGTAATTCTCATAGGGGACATATTCGCGCACACGACCATCCAATAATGGAATATAGCCCCCCTGCTCTAACAAGGGCGGCACTACGCGCACAACCTCGCTGTGGATGGCGGCCTGATCTTTCAGCAGCACATCGGTGTCGAGTCCTCCAATCAGGCGCAGGCCTGGGCCAAACTGGGCGCGAATATCGAGGTAATCCATATTCCGCTCGTCGGTCTCGCAGGCCCATAAAGCGTTGAAACCAAATTCCACCGCTGCCGATAGTAATACGCGAGCATTGGCATAGGTGCGCAGGATAATATGCTCAACCCCCTTTTGCAATAGAACCTTCATCACCGGGCGGTAACTCGCTAACACGAAATCTTGATACATATGTGGGGAGATTAACGGGCCGTGGTTGCCGCTAATGGGCTCGCTGAAAATCACCGCATCGACAGCAAACCTATCCAGCACGCGGGAAAGAAGTTGGGCAACAAACTCCCCTTGTAAAGCCATCATAGCGCCCACAAAATCCGGCGCGTCGGTGCATAGATACATTAACTCGTTGAAGCGTTCCCACCCGCGAACGCCCATACTCAAAAAGAATCCCTCGTGAATACGCATCAACAGCGGATGAGTGCGCCCCTGCTCTGGGTCACTCGGTCTCGGCATACGATGGAGATCCTCCGGGTTGAGGCAGCTGTGGTAGTCATCGAGACTGGCAAGGCTGGAGGGCCATTGCTGCGGAGCGGGGTGCGGTTCTACATCGAGGGGGATTTCTTCACGCACATCATAGGCAAAATGTTTCTTGAGATCTACCTCCGAACACAGGTCGTGCTGGTTCCAATGACGGTATACCTCCGGGCGCATCCCTTCCCCAAACAACGGTACTCGATCAGGAGCGCCAGAATTCAGTGTCTCTAAAAATCGCTGACGACTGTTCATTGAAGATGTCCTTTTAAGAAAAACGCCTGTCCTGTTAGAACTGGCGTCTTCAAAATATCTGCATTACCGGCCCAACATCAGGCGGGTTTTCTCTACACAACTATAGGGCCCGATCAAGGTTAGTTGATCACCGTGCTCTAATTGGGTATCGCCATTGGGCACAATTAATTGGCCTTCCTTGCGCACAGCCAAGATCATCATGCCATCTGGGAAATCGAGCTTGCGCAGCGGCTGATCCAGGTAAGACGAGTTGCGCACCACGACTTCGCAAACTTCTTTATCATCATCCGTGCGGGTTAACAATTCGTACACGGTGGGGTTGCGTGTCAGCAGCGCCAAGAGCATGGCCTGGTCGGTTGCTGCATTCATGGGGGTCACGCCAAGCCTCTTAAAACGAGGAATATCACCGGGGACTGTCACACGGGTGACAACGTGTTCAATGCCATAGGTTGAATGAACATACTCGCAAACCTGGTAGTTCTTTTCCACATCGCTATAAATGCACACCAATCGGGCAGCTTCATCCAAATAGGGTTCGGCGGCGGGATCATAGCAATTGGTATGTGCCAGAACGGCTTCAAAACCCATCCGCTCGGCACGTGCAATGCGCTCTTCATCCGAATCCATCACCACCACACGATCATGATGACCGCGCAACTGCTCCGCCACTTGAAGCCCTAAAACCCCCGCGCCGACGACAATGGTCGGTTTCTCTTCTTCGCTTTCTCGTTCTGGGATGACGCGGACAAAGATCAACGGGGCCAGGGTGACGGTGACGATCGCTACCAGAATGATGGCAGCGTTAACAGGTTCTGAAATCACGCCTAAACGTAATCCAATGGCCGAGGCGGCAATGATCAGGGATAGCCGCGCCGAGAGCAGTGATCCAGCCCCCAATGTCTCGCGCCAGCTAAAATTAAGGCGGAAGGCCAGCGCGGGAATAAGCTTGACCGCCACCGCGGCTGCCAGCAACAAGGGAAGTAACAGCAACGCTTGAGGCGAATCCAGCAACGCGCTGAAATTGAAATCTACGCCCACCATGATGAAAAATATCGGGATAAAGAATCCAAACCCAAATGATTCCAACTGATGCATGGCCTCGGCATCTTCTGAAGTACTCAACAAGGAAACAATGGCACCCGCCAGGAAAGCCCCCAAAATGATCTCGGTTCCCAAAAACTCTGCCAGCGCAACGAAGATCAACATCACGGTAAAAGCCGTGCGGATTTTGATCTGCGCTGTCGCCGAGCTGAGTTCCTCCATAATGCGGCGCACCCCCGGGATGCGGTTGAAGAACAAATTCCCCAAGCGATACATGAAAAAGAAGACGACAAAAAGTAGGCCAATCAACAAAATATCCAGCGTGATGCCATGGGAAAGCGCCGCCACAACAATGGTGATCAGCAGCATAGTGGCAAAATCGGCTACCAGGGCTGCCATCAGCAGCGATTGCCCGTAACGCCCGGTACTCAATCCGCGCTCCTTTAGCACCGGAACAACCACGCCCAGGGATGTCGTCGAAAGGATCAGGGCAATCATCCAGGGGTTGGTGACCAGGCCGGTACGCACCAGACCAAAACCGATCAAGGCCGAGAGCATCAGGGTAAGGGCAAAGCTCAATATCCCCAGCCCAAACGGCCCCAGGGGCTGCTTCTCGCTGCGGGGGCGTTTCTCCCTTGCACCGCTGAAGCTGGAGAAGTCAATTTCCATGCCGGAAAGGAACATCAAAAAGACAAAGCCCAACTCTGCCAACAAGTCTAACACCGGGTCGTGGTGCTGCACCCAGCCTAAGCCGGATCGCCCAACAATGATCCCGACGATAATTTCACCAACGACAATCGGTAGGCGCAATTTCTTAAACCGCGATAAGACAATGGGGACAACTAAAGCCAGCGATACAACAATAAGTAGGGGGTAAAACGAGAGCGATTCTTCCATAGGTTATATCCCCCCATACAACTTGCGATGGACAATGCTTAATGCGCGCACCTGATCTACGGCGCGATAGGACGAACGCACCAGCGGGGCGCTCTCCACCCAGCGGAAGCCGATTTCGAGGCCGAATTCTTTCAATTCTACGAACTCTTCGGGGGTGTAATAGCGGGCGATGGGCAGGTGCTTGCGGCTGGGCTGCAAATATTGCCCGATGGTGAGAATATCCACACCCCAGGCACGCAAATCGCGCATAGTGGCTTTGACTTCATCCATGGTTTCGCCCAATCCGAGCATAAGGCCCGATTTGGTCAACACTTCGGGGTCAAGTTGCTTGGCATTGCGCAAAGTGGCCTCCGCCCAGGCGTATTGATCTTGCGGCTGCACATCCTTAAACAAACGCGGCACGGTCTCGACATTATGATTGAGAATTTCCGGGCGCGCTTCCATGACAATGCGCAGGGCTTCTAAATTCCCCTTGAAATCGGGGATCAATACTTCAATCGAACAGCCCGGCTGCAACTGACGAATTCGTCGGATGACCATGGCAAAAATCGGCGCCCCGCCATCGCGGCGTTCATCGCGGTTGACGCTGGTAATTACCGCGTGTTTGAGCTTCATCTTGGCGACAGCCTGAGCAACGCGTTCCGGTTCGCTCCAATCCAACAAATCGGGTTTGCCGTGCTTGATATCACAAAAGCCGCATGTGCGCGTGCAAACATCCCCTAACATCAAAAAGGTAGCCGTGCCCGCTCCCCAACACTCGCCCAAATTGGGGCACATAGCCTCTTCGCACACGGTATGCAATTCCTTGGCGCGCATCAGCTGCTGCACTTCCTGGTAGGTTTCACCCATCGGAGCGCGCACCCGGATCCAGGGCGGGCGGCGCTTGGGGGTGGTATCGATCTCTTCGGGTTTCACCCGGTCACGGGTGGGGGTGGCAGGCATAGGTTCTCCTTGAAACTGGGTTGTTCCCCTATTCTACTCTGCCCCCCGGCTTTTCACAAATAAGAGCATTATATGAATCCCCGCAAAAAGGATGACGCCTCACATCAGGAATCGTGTTCTTGAATTTCTTGCACCTTGAGGCGAATCCCGCTCACCGACAGGATTTCCACGCGCACTCCAGGCTGGATCGCTGCCCCCTGAGCCGATTCGGCGCTCCAAAGCTCCCCGCCCACCTGAACCGTCCCGTTCCCCAGGGCGGGGATGGCATCCTTGACAATGCCCACGCGTCCCTTCATGGCTTCACTGCCCGTGCGAATAGGCGTCTTCTGCGCCCGCAGCGCAAATGCCAGCGCCACAGCGAACATTCCCCCCGTAATCAATGAACTGATGACCACCAGCGGCACCGAGACACGCTGGAACTGCGGCGTCGCAGGAGAGTTGAACAACACCAGCGCGCCGACAATCAACGATCCCACACCAGCCGCCGTTAATGCGCCGTGCGTAGGCGCTTTGATATCGAGGATAAACAACACAAAAGCCGTCGCCAGGAAAACCAGGCCAAACCAATTCACCGGTAGCACTCCTAAGCCATAGGCTGCCAGCGAAAGACACACCACGCCGACAAAGCCAGCCACCCAGCCGCCGGGGTTCGAAAGCTCGATCAAAATCGCCTGCACTCCAATACTTAACAGAATGAAAACAATATTAGGATTGGTCAGCACCAACAACAACTGCTCGATGAGCGAAAGATCCATTGTTGAGACTTCGGCATTCACGGTGCGTAAAGTGCGTTCCCCCTGAGAAGTTTCAACGACATAGCCATCGAGCTGGCTGAGTAGATCATGCACATCATTGGCAATCAGATCCACCAACCCGGCCTGGAGTGCCTCCGTGGCAGAGACCGCTTTGGCATCCTCGATGGTCGCCTCGGCCAGGGCAACCGCCTCGGGGCCGCGCTGCTCAGCCAGCGCGCGCGCCTGCGCTTTCAGAATTTCCTTGACTTTGGCTTCCATCGTCTCGCCAATATCTTCACCCTGTGCACCCACAGGGCTGGCCGCGCCAATAGCCGTCTCGGGCGCCATCGCCGCTGCATGCCCGGCCAGGGTGATGACCGTTCCAGCGCTGCCGGCAATTGCTCCGCGCGGCGCGACAAATACCACCACGGGGATTGAACTCCCCCGAATAATTTCGACCATATCCGTCATGGTGTCTACACTGCCACCAGGCGTATTGAGTTGAAAAATAATCACCTCAGCCTGGCGCTGCTCCGCAAAACGGATGCCGCGCGTCAGATATTCCGCCATTGCCGGACTTACCGCGCCATCTGCGGTAAGAACCAGTGCTAATGGCGTTTCATCTTGGGCGTGGGCAAGCGGAGCAAGTATGCCCGCCGCTAAGACCAGCGACCAAACAAAAATTGCATTACGGGTAAATTTACGCACCGATAATCACGCCTTGCTAAATTCTCGCGCTTGCCGAGGCCAGTCGGACGCATCGGGGGCGCGTCCGCCCTCGGCCCGGAAAAGGTCTTGAATTTCTTCGGGGGTCATTTGCATCAATTGGGTGAAGGCGGTGATGCCTGCCTTTTTCAATAACGCCGCCGATTTTGGGCCAATACCGCTGATGCGGGTTAGATCGTCTTTACGAGCCGGGGCAGCCTGTTTGGTTTTTGGTGTGGGTGGGGGGGAAACTGCCGGGGGCGTTTCTTTGGCCTTATCCTCCGGAAGAACAACCCGCTGCACTTTGGCCGGCACGCTTTCTTGCAGTTGGTTTTGCAACCACCACCAAACCAGAATCGCACCAACAATCCCAACCTTTAATCCAAACCACCAGGGCGAAAATCGCTTGCGTCCTGCCGAAAACACATTCATCTTAATCATGATCGCCATCCTCCTTACGGATTTGATCGTATCCGCGCAATATCATCACCCCCGCATAGATACCTGGAACCTGAGCGAGCAATATCAATGAGAAAAAAACCACATAAACGATGCGCGCCTGATTGGCCAGGTCATCCAATTTGTGCTGATATTCTTCGACCGAATTTTGAGATATTTGCACATCTTCAGCCATCTGGCCGACCAACGGCCCCAGGTCTTCGATCTGTTGATTGATTTCATAAAGATCATCGGCCATCACAGCAAGATCATCCCGTAGAGTAAGGACATTCGTGCTGGCAAGCTTGAAATCATTTTCGAGATCGCGCAAATCTTCAGGGATGCCCTCCAGGTTACCGCTGAGTACCACCAAAGCATCATCCAGCGGCACTTCTGGGGCATAATCCACTCCCAGGCCGATTTTGAAAGCCTCCCCAAAGGGGTTCGGGATCGTTAGCTGAAACCCCGATAAAAAGGTCAAGGTTTCGTCCACGGCGGCAGCCGTTTCGATCAGGCTGGGCATGGAGGTCTGGACATCGTCTAAAGCCTGGGGCACATCCTGGGTAATCACCTGCGCGGTATCATCTATCAGCGGGCGGGTATCGGTCAGCAGCAGAGTTAGGTCTACTGTAGTCGTGTGCAACGTCGCCAGTGAATCTTCCACAGCGACCAGCACTTCGCCGGTCTCATCGAGCAATTCATGAAGGATTTCCAAATTGTCAGAACTCATCTCAATTCCAGTTTCCAGAAAATTTCTAGCAGACTGGATAGCCCGGTCGCCGTAAAACAAGGCCACGATGCACAGCCCGGCCCAAAGCAGGCTGACGAGTATTCGCATCCATCCCATTGTGCGCGCGAGAAGAGAGTTCATACTTCACATACTTTACTTCAAAGTCCCCCTTTACGCAACTCATTCAACGAAAACTTGACCCTCTGCACGCCTCACGGTACAATCGGTGAGTGATTTCTTCCGAAATCGCCGCACATGCGGGCGTCGCCAAGTGGTAAGGCATCAGCCTTCCAAGCTGACATTCGCCGGTTCGAATCCGGTCGCCCGCTCAAAGGGCCCATAGCTCAGTGGCAGAGCGGACGGCTCATAACCGTTTGGTCGTTGGTTCGATCCCAACTGGGCCCACAAATCAAGCTCCTCTCCGAAGGAGCTTTTTGTATTCCATTTAGGAACATTCAGGTCTTGGCGATCACCAATATTGCCATTTCCTACAATTTGTACTAGACTCTGCCCAACACTTTACACAGACACAAGAAGCAGGGTTTGCGTTGCGCGCTGTAAAAGCCATCATGCTCTGTGACAGCGAATCCCTTACCAAAAACAAAATGTAGCAAGGAACAACTATGGAATGGTTATCGGATCCCCAAGCCTGGATCGCACTATTAACACTCACCGCCTTAGAAATTGTTCTAGGCATTGACAATATTATTTTCATTTCTATTTTAGCGGGCAAACTCCCCGAAAAGGAGCAAAACCGCGGCCGCCAGCTCGGGTTGATTATGGCGATGCTGATGCGCATCTTGCTGCTCTTCTCGCTGGCCTGGCTAACAAAATTAACCACCCCCATTTTCGAAGTCTTCCATCACAGCGTATCGGGCCGCGATCTCATCTTGATGATCGGCGGCTTGTTCTTGCTGGCCAAGAGCACCATCGAGATTCATGAAAAACTCGAAGGCCACGAAGGCGAAGCTTCGTCCAAAGTCAAGGCATCCTTTACGGCGGTAATAGTACAGATTATGTTACTCGACGTTGTCTTCTCACTCGACTCGGTCATTACTGCCGTGGGCATGGCCGACGAACTGGCCGTTATGGTTATCGCTGTGGTTATTGCCGTAGGCATTATGCTCGCCGCCTCCGGCTCTATCAGCAATTATGTCAATGAGCGCCCTACGTTGAAGATCTTGGCGCTGAGTTTCTTGTTGCTGATCGGTGTTTCTCTGGTCGCCGAGGGGCTGCACTTCCACTTCCCCAAAGGTTACACCTATTTTGCTATGGGCTTTTCCTTCTTTGTCGAGATGCTCAACCAGCGCCTGCGAGACCGCAAGCAGCATCCTGTCAAGCTGCGTCAGGCGTATGTCGAGGAAAGTAAAGAATAGGTATGAGCAGATCACAACGCGTTTTGCACTTTTTCACCACCGTGATTGTCAATCTGGCTACGGTGGGATTAGTGCTGGTGGCCGCTCTTCTAGGGTGGGATCGTTTGCAATCTCGCGGCGCAAACCTAGGCCCCTCACAGACCGCGCCACCCCTGGCATCGGCAACGCCTTTGGTGGAACCTCAGGCTGACCCTCAGGTTGCGCTGCCACCCCTGGGCAGGGATTTAGCCCCTATGAGCATCGGCATTAGCCGCGTGGCTACCCTGAATACCGAAATCCCCACCCGCCCGCGCGTCGATGTCACGACATACACCGTCGAGCAGGGTGACAGTATTTTTAGCATTGCTACCAATTTCAGCCTAAAGCCAGAAACCATTCTGTGGGGTAATTTCGAGACTCTGGAAGACAACCCCCATTTACTAAAGTCGGGGCAAGAACTCAACATTCTGCCGACCAATGGCACTTATTACCAATGGCATGAGGGCGACAATCTCCGTCAGATAGCCGATTTCTTCAAGGTTGACCCGCAAGTTATCATCGAGTATCCCGGCAATCGCTTCGATTTGACGGAAACCAACCCCGACAACGCCAATATTGAAGATGGAACCTGGCTGATTGTCCCTGATGGGCAGCGCGCCATCAAAGATTGGGGGCCGCCTGCCATCACCCGCTCGAACCCGGCTTCGGCAGCTTTTTACGGCTCTGGGCATTGCGGCTCTGTGTACGAAGGCGCTGTGGGAACCTACACCTTCGTCTGGCCCACTACCAGTCATCAGATTTCGGGCTATGGTTACGACCCGGTCGTCCATGCCGCCATTGATATTGGCGGTTCGGAAGGTAATGCCATTTACGCCGTAGACAATGGCGTTGTAGTTTACGCCGGATGGAGTGATTATGGCTACGGCTACTTGATTGTGATCGATCACGGCACAGGCTGGCAGTCGGCCTATGCCCACCTGAGCGCGGTCGGCGTGACTTGCGGGCAGAGCGTATTCCAAGGGACGATGATCGGCGCGTTGGGGAATACCGGAAATTCATCTGGGGCACACCTGCACTTCGAAATGATTTTCAACGGTGTGAAAGTCAATCCACTCAATTTCGTGCAATAGATACGCAAAAGAGAGATGGGCTGTTATAGCCCATCTCTCTTTTGGAAAATATTCCATCCATGAATTGGTTCAAAGAGACTCTCGAAATCCAAACACGCGGTAAGGGATTGTATCCGTTCACCGACGCCATCAGCCAATACATTCGCGGCTGGGAGATTGGCGAGGGAATGTGTTTTTTATATATCCGGCACACCAGCGCTTCACTGGTCATCAGCGAGAGCTATGACCCCACAGCCCGCATCGACCTTGAGGCCTACATGGAACGACTAGCTCCTGAAAATCAGGCCTGGCATCGCCATACCCTGGAAGGCAGTGACGATTCTCCCTCCCACATGCGCGCCATGCTCACCGATACCAGCTTAAGCATTCCCATTGATGATGGCCGTCTCAACCTGGGCACCTGGCAAGGTGTCTATCTTTTCGAGCATCGAGTACGCGGTCACCACCGACAAGTATTGGTACGATGTCTCAGTACAACCTGAGACGCGCCGGGTAATTCGCCCTTCACACCTATTGATATACGCAACTATGAGAATCGATCCGTCTATGAATTAGATGGGGCGGGTCAAAAACACTTCTATTTTCAATCCGGCACATACGTCATTTGGTTAACAGCAGATAACGATCTCGCCGAAAGCGCCTTAGACGAATTGCTCACCTTCTATCCCTAACCATCCATTTGGTCATTCCACTCTACGAGAAGCATCATGAGAAAAACGTATTCCATCTTACAAAGCAAGCGTACTTTTTTTATCATTGCACTGTTAATCCTGGTGAGTGTGGCCTGCCTATCCACAACCCCAGCAACGCTGCCTCCCCTCCCCACGGTCACATCATCCGGCGAAAACCCGCCCTCTATCACAGAGTGGATTGATGTGTACTTCACCGATCCAGACAATCCAAATTCAGGCAGTTATCGCGGCGGGCCAGATGCCACTCTGGCCGAGGCTATTGACGCAGCCCGCTCCAGTGTGGATGCATCCATCTATCATCTCAACCTGTGGAGCATTCGCGATGCCCTGATTAACGCCCATCAGCGCGGTGTGACGGTGCGGGTGGTTACCGAAAGCGATAATCTTGATGAAGCAGAGATCCAACAGGTGATGGACGCAGGCATTCCGGTGGTGAGTGATCGCCGCGAGAGTCTGATGCACAACAAATTTGTGGTCATCGATGCGCAAGACGTGTGGACAGGCTCGATGAATTTTACCGTCAATGGGGGGTACAGAAACGATAATAATTTAATCCATATCCGCTCATCGCGGCTGGCCGAAAATTACACCATCGAATTCGAAGAGATGTTTGCGAGTGAACTCTTCGGGAATTATACAGCCGCCAATACGCCGCACCCCTCCCTGACTGTGGAAGGCATCCGCCTGGATACATCCTTCTCCCCCGATGATGGCACCGCCGCTCAGATTCTGGATCTCATTTACAGCGCGGAGAAAAGCATCTACTTTATGGCCTTCTCGTTCACCTCCGATGATATTGCCGCAGCAATGATCGAGCAAGCCGCCCGCGGGGTTGATGTGGCCGGGGTGATGGAAGAAAGCCAATACCACTCCAACACAGGGGGCGAGTTCGATAATCTGCTGAACAGCGGAATCGATGTGCGCCTGGACGGGAATCGCAACAATATGCATCATAAGGTCATCATCATGGATGACGCAATCGTCATCACCGGCTCTTATAATTTCAGCCGCAGCGCCGAAGAGCGCAACGATGAAAATACGCTCTTCATCTACAGCGCTGAGGTCGCCACGCAATATCTGGCAGAATTTGAACGCGTTTACGCAAAAGCGCAAGTGGAAGGCAAGTAATATTGATAATCAGATACTCGTGGAATAACCCAGTTGGATTACCTATGCACCCAATTTGCCACCTTCAACCTGGAACCGGAGGCCCCTTATGTACTTTCACGACCCTAATTCCCGCACGCCCGCCGAACTCGTCCCCGGCATTCATGCCCGCACATTCTGGGGCGAGAAAATGCTCATCGCCGTAGTGGATCTCGACCCCAACACACGCCTGCCGCGCCATAGCCACCCCCACGAACAAGTTGGCACCGTCATCGCCGGGACAATCGAATTCATCATCGGCGATGAAACCAAAACCCTGCACGCCGGCGATGTATACGTCATCCCAGGTGATGTAGAACACGAAGCCCGTACTTTCGATCAGCCCGTCAAAGTCATGGATGTGTTCAGTCCGGTGCGCGAAGAATATAAGTTCTGAGTACATATTCCTGTAAATCTGCGTTCATCCCCAGTCAGTGCATCTATGCGATTACAAAATATCTGGTTGAGCAAGAAAAAACTCTCATCAAGGGATTGGATCGAAAACTCGACCCTCTTTTGGATCCTGGTTTTTTCCTTTCAATTCACCTTTCAAGCTGGACAGCGAGGCTATTTTGCCTTCGACCAGTCGATTGTCTTTGATGGCGCCTATCGAATTTTTTCCGGGCAAATTCCCTTCAAAGATTTTCTGATTCCCTTTGGGCCAATGGTCTTCTGGCTGCAAGGCATGGTGTTTAAGTTGCTGGGGGTTAATTACGCGGCCTATATATTCGGGGCCGCTGCAGGCAATACGCTGATGACCTTGGGGGTTTATGTCCTGATGCGGGCACTTTTCCCCCGTGATAGGTTTCCCGCCTATATCGGCGCGCTGCTGACCGCAGTCTGGTTTTACGCGCCCTTTGGCACGCCCTGGCCTGAACAAACGGCTTTCTTTTTTAACTTTATTGCCCTGGGGTTGACGCTGGGCAGCATTCTGAAAACCGATCTTAATCTCAGAAAGCGCGCCACCATCAACACCCTGGCGGGGCTGGCTGCCTTTGCCGCCTTCGTCAGCAAACAAAACGCGGGCGCGTTCTTCGTGCCGGTGATCGCCATCGTTCTGTTTGTCGCCCATCTTAGAAACCTGCGCCGTTTTCTATTGGATGGCGCGCTCACCGCTGCCGGATGGCTGGCTGGGGGTGCGGCATTTACGATCTGGCTGTTGCTGCGCTCCGACATCAACCTATTCTACAAACATTTCTTCGTCATTCCCGCCGAGGAAGTTTCACTATTCCGCATCCCAGAGACAATTGCCGAATGGCTGGGCTATATTTTCATTGGCAAAGAAGCGGCCATCATATTGATCCTAACCGGGTTAGCCGTGCTATTGCCCGTCTCCACCCTGGTTACCAAGAGAAATCCCCACATACAAAAAAATCTTGCTTCGATAAATAATCATCTGGCTGCGACATTGATTCTGACGTTGTTCTTCTACCAACATTTTTTCTTGATTACATCGAACAACGTCGCCGAAAACTCAATCCCTTTCACCGGCCTAATCGCCGCGCTTGGATTGGGGTTATTGCAACAGAATTTCAAATTCTCAATAATTGCTCGCACCGTTTTGACAACATCCTATTTGACCCTCACATTAGCTGTTTTTGGGCTGGGGGCCAACGTCGCTTTCTCGCGCCAGGTACACAGCATCTTTCAACAATCCACCTTCCCACACCGGTTGCAGCACGAGAAACTATCCGCATTGCGCTGGGCCGACCCCACCCGCATTCACCGCCTTATTCTGGCCAGCGACATTGACAATGTACTCACTTATCTCGAACAATCTGGGGAGCATTTCTTCATCTTCCCCGATTTCACCCTTTTCTATGGTCTGATAGATGTGCCCTCGCCCCAGCCGCTGCTCTGGTTCCACAATGGGCTGACCTTTTCGAGATTGAATTACGACCCCGCCCTGGATGCCTGGGTGGTAGCCGATTTGCAGAAAAATCAGGTCGGGGTTATCATCTTAGAACAAGAGTCCTGGTTTCATACCGATGTGATGCTGGGCTATTTTCCACAACTTGAAACCTTTATCGAAGCGAATTTCATCTTCGATCAGCAAATTGGAAATTTCATGATCTATGTTCAAAAAGACAACTGACGCACTCCAAAGTTTCATCCGCTCCCCCTACAGTTTGCCCTTCGCCATCCTGATGATCGGGGTGGCGGCCTACGGTCTGCATATCTATTGGATGGGATTCTATTGGGATGATTGGCCCTGGGTCTGGCTTTCGCATGTCAAAGGCCCGCAGGGTGTGCTCAAAATCGACGAATTCCACCGCCCGCTCACCGGGGTCGTCCTCTACATCGGTGCGCTGCTTTCCGGCGACAACCCGGTTTTATGGCAGAGCTACAACCTGGCCGGGCGACTCATGGGCGCGGGCGCATTGGCCTGGGCTTTGCATAAACTCTGGCCAGAGCATCGCCAGCGCACCATCTGGGTCACGCTGCTCTTTCTGGTCTATCCGGGCTTCACCCAGCAATTCGTCGCCATCAACAGCAGCCGCCACATCTTCCCGTTGATTACTTTTTTCCTGTCATTGGGTTTCACCATCCAGGCCGCACAACAAGAAGCACGCTACTGGCGCTATACAAGCCTGGCCCTGCTCTTCTCGCTGATCACCATGTTCACCACCGAATACTATTACGGGATCGAGTTCATCCGCCCGGTGATTTTGTGGATGATAATCCGCCGGGAGGAGAAGAACTTCATCCCCGGCGTGATGGCTGCCTTCAAAGCCTGGATTCCCTATCTCGTCCCGGTGCTGGGTGTTTTTGCCTGGCGCTACTCCGTATCGAAGAGCGTAAATTACGAAATCACCATCTTCAACGAAGTCACCAACACCCCTGAGAGCGGGATCTTCCTCGTGGTGAAAGAAGCCCTGCTCGATCTATTCACAGCTACCTTTGGCGCCTGGAGCAAGGCCTTCGCCCTGCCGGATCCAACCTTGTTTGGAGGGCGCACCCGGCTGTATTATTGGGTCATTGTCAGCGGCATAACCCTCGGAACATTGATCTACTTGATTTTCGCGCCCACCGAAACCGAGGAAAAAGCCTGGTGGCAAGAAGCGCTCATTTTGGGCGCGGCAGCCCTGGTCATCAGCCCGCTGCCCTTCTGGGTAACCGGGTTAGATCCCAAACTAGCCTTCCCCGCCGACCGGCTTTTGTTGCCCTCTATTTTGGGGGTCAGCCTGCTACTGGCCGGGATCATCGATCTGATCTTCAAGCGGTCGGCGGTCAAAGTCATTTTGCTTTCTCTGCTGATCGGTTTTGCGGTGGGCAGTCACAACCAAAACGGCATTTCCTATCGCCGCGATTGGGGCTACACCGTGGCCTTCTTCCAACAGTTGACCACGCGCATCCCCGACCTGCCCTCCAATACGGCCATCCTTTCGAACGAACTGCCCAACAGCCGCTCCACCGATAACTCGCTGACCGCTCCGCTGAATTGGGTCTACGCGCCCGATTTCGCCGACGGCGACCTGCCCTTGCAATTGCTGTATATTGATCTGCGCTTCGGGCGGCAAAACCCGGTCGTGGAGGGCAATCCAAGTTTCGCCAACCGCTATATTTACTACCCCTTCCGCGGCTCGCCAGATCAGGTACTGGTGATTTACCACGCCCCGCCGGCCTGCTTGCGCGTGGTCGATAGCACCACCCGCCAGCCGATGCCTGCCTTTGTCGAGGATGTGCTGGAATACTCCAAACCCGAATTGATCCTCACCGAAGCAGAGCCGGTATTGTCGCTTCCGGCAGCCCTGGGACGCGATCCGCAGACCGAGAATTGGTGCTACTATTTCGAGAAAGCTGATCTGGCCCGTCAGCAAGGGGAGTGGGAACGGGTCGTCGAACTGGGTGAGATTGCCTTTGCCCTCAGCGATTCGCCCAATGATGCCGCCGAGCGAGTGCCCTTCATTGAAGGGTATGCCCACACCGGGCAGTGGGCGCGCGCCGAAGCGCTGACCTACGAGACCCTCGAAATCAACCAATTCGCTGCCCCCCTGCTCTGCGAAACCTGGGAGCGCATCGAGGCAAACACAACACCTTCAACGGAACGCGATACAATCCTTGAGACAATCAACACGCAGCTAGACTGCTCACTTTATTAGTTTTTCTATCATAAAGTGTAATGGTCAAGAATAGCTTGAACATTTTGTTTACCGCTGACATGTCATGCTGAACGGAGTGAAGCATCCAGCGGAGCGCCCTGCGCTGCGCTAGACCCTTCGCATTCGCTCAGGGTGACTCACAAGTTTTTAGACGCACTGTTCAAGCTTCTGTTGACTACTACATTTTCTACAATAAAGGAAGACCGGAAACCAGGAAGCTATTTATCATTTTCCTGCCTTCCTGGTTTCATCATAAATTACAGGAGTTTCGATCATGCTCAATACCAAAGGAAAATTTTACCTCGGACGCATTCTTGACCAGGACAAACCCCTGCTCTACGATCCCGCCGATTTGACTACCCACGCCGTCGTCGTCGGCATGACGGGGTCGGGCAAAACCGGTCTGTGCATCGATTTAATGGAAGAAGCCGCCCTGCAAAATATTCCCGCCTTGTTAATTGATCCTAAAGGCGACATCACCAACTCCTTGCTACATTTCCCCGATCTGCTACCCGCCGACTTTCAACCCTGGATTAACCCCGACGAAGCCCGCCGCGCCGGCCAAAGCCTGGAGCAAGCCGCCGCCGAAACCGCCGCCACCTGGAAAAAAGGTTTGGCCGAATGGGGCATCGGCAGCGAGCGCCTCCGGGCGCTGAAAAACGCCGCCCAATTCGCCATCTACACTCCCGGCTCCGATGCGGGCATCCCGGTCAGCATTTTGGCATCGCTGCAAGCGCCCGAAATTCCCTGGGACGGAAACGCCGAATTACTGCGCGAGAAAATCTCCGGAACCGTCACTGCCATTTTGGGGCTGGTCGGGCTGGAAGACATTGACCCCGTGCGTTCACGCGAACATATCTTGCTCAGCAATATCTTTGAGCAGGCCTGGAGTCAAGGCCGCAGCCTCGATCTGGGAGAATTGATCCTGCAAACCCAAAATCCCCCCTTTGAAAAATTAGGCGTCATTGACATCAATTCCTTCTTCCCACAAAAAGAGCGTTTCGAGTTGGCGATGCTGCTTAACAACATCCTGGCCGCGCCCAGTTTTCAATCGTGGATCGAAGGCCAGCCCCTCGACATCCAAAGCCTGCTCTACGCCCCCGATGGCCGCCCGCGCCACAGCGTCTTTTACATCGCCCATCTCAGCGAAGCCGAGCGCATGTTCTTCGTCACCCTGCTCTACGCCGCCGTCGAAACCTGGATGCGCGCCCAAAGCGGAACCACCAGCCTGCGCGCCCTGGTCTACTTCGATGAGATTTTTGGCTACATGCCGCCCGTCGCCAACCCGCCTTCCAAGCCGCTCATGCTGCGCATGCTCAAGCAAGGCCGCGCCTTTGGGGTCGGGCAGGTGCTGGTCACGCAAAACCCCGCCGACCTCGACTATAAGGCCCTCTCGAATGCCGGAACCTGGTTCATTGGCAAGCTGCAAACCGAAAACGACAAAAACCGCCTGCTCGACGGCCTCGAAGGGGCGGCCCCCGGCATTGACCGCCGCCATTATGACGACCTCATCTCTACGCTCGATAAGCGCGTCTTTTTAGTGCACAATATTCACACCCCCCCTTCCGTCCCCCCCGCAGACGGTGGGGAAACGGGGGGGGTATTCCAAACCCGTTGGGCAATGAACTACCTGGCCGGGCCGCTGACCCGCAGCCAAATTGGGACGTTGAATGCGCTTGTTGGCGCCGAATTGCCGCCCGCGGCGCGTGCTGCCCCCCAACAGGCCGCGGCGACTCCCCCAGGGGTGGCGCCTGCCCGCTCAAGCGTAGACCCAGCCCCTCAGGGAATCGCCGCCGTGCCGCCCCTGGGATCCGAATCGCGCCCCGGAGTGCCCACCGGCATCGATGAGTATTTCCTCCCCCACAATCTGACTCTCTCTCAAGCTGCAAGACTGGCCGAGAAAACCCTGCCCAACGATGCCCAATCGACGGGGCTGCTCTATCGCCCGGTGCTGTTAGCACAGGCCTCGCTGCGCTTCATGCAGCGCAAATACAATCTCGACCATGAAAACATCCACACGGCGCTGATCTTGGAACCCGACCGCCGCGGTACAGCCCGCTGGGAAGATTGGCTGGCTCCAAGCATCGCGGCCGACATCCTCGACCGTCAACCCGCCCCTGAGGCGCGCTTTGCCACGTTGGATGCTCCCCTTAGCGAAGGAAAAATCTTGCGCGCCCTAAAAACAGACTTCATCGACTGGCTCTACCGCAATGGCGAAGTTCAGGTGCGCGCTAACGAAACCCTCAAGATCTTTGCCGGGCCAGAAGTCAGCCAGGCCGAGTTTCGCCGCCTGTGTGCCCAGGCTGCCCGCGAGGGCCGCGATGCCGAAATCAAAAAAGTTGAAGACACTTACGAAAAGAAACTCGACACCATCGAAGACCGGTTGAAGCGCGAGGAACGTGAGTTACGCACAGATGAAGCCGAACTGCGTGAGCGCCGTATGGAGGAATATGGCACTCACGCCGAAAACGTACTCAGCCTGCTCAGCAGCCGCAGGCGGCGGCTTTCGACCTCCCTGACCAAGCGCCGCCTGACCGAAAAGGCCAAAGCCGATGTTGAAGAATCGCTGGACGCTATTGAAGAATATGAACGCCAGATTACCGAGATGGAAGCTGAAAGAAACCAGGCAGTTGAAGATGTGCAACATAAGTGGGCCGATCTCGCCGATGATATGATCGAGATCCCCGTGCGCCCCTACAAGAAAGATATCCTGATTGAGCTTTTCGGCGTCGCCTGGATGCCGTATCACATTGTCGAAGCCGGGGGGCAGACAACAGAGTTACCCGGCTACGGGAATTCTTAACTCATATTACACACTCCAAAAATGGCATTCCCGTGAACATCAATTCTTAACGCCAGGGTGCGAAGTTTATGTCTGAAAAAACATACACCCTTCAAGACAAAGACAGTCAACCCGTTATCGTGACCGTGCGGCGCGATAAACGCCTGAAGAAAACTTCCCGCTGGCAATCGCAACCGGATGGCTCAATTTTGCTGCGCGTCCCCTTCCGCCTGCCAAAAACGCTCTTGGAGCAACTCTTCGAGCAGATCATTGCCCAACGCGCCAAACAAGAGAAAGTTGCCCAACGCCGCACCGACGACGATTTGCAGGCACGCGCCGAATATATCAACAAGCAGCATTTTGGCGGGCGCATCCAGTGGCGTGCTATCCGCTGGGTGAGTAATATGAACACCCGCCTGGGAAGCTGCTCCAATGGCGGTAGCACTGACGGGCATATCCGCATCAGCGACAAGATCAAGGCCTGGCCGCAATGGGTCATTGATGCTGTCATTGCTCATGAACTCGTCCACCGCTTGCATAACAATCACAGCCCGGACTTCTGGAATACGCTCAACCAGGGTTATCCCCTCACCGAGCGGGCGCGCGGCTTCATCGAGGGAGTTGGTTTCGCCGAGGGCAAGCCATACTACGACGATTAGGGAGCAATCATAGTAGATAAATTTACTCCAAATTGATGTTCATTGTTATTGCACATTCACCAAGAATACACTATACTTGCCCTATCCCCAAGCACTGCAATTACACAATCAGGGGGCACTTTAAACGTCGTTTTTTATATCTAAAAGGAGAAAACACTATGGCATTCAGCTTTAAAAACTCTAAAGGCACAACCTATTATTTGCACGGCAAAACCTCCGTGACCTCCACCGGCAAAACACGCACGTTGTATTTCTTTGCAAAAGAGGTAAAACCCGAAGGTTCCCTCGATGCCATCCCGGCTGGCTACGAAGTCGCCGAAAGCAAGACCGGCCTGCCCGTGCTCAAGAAAAAGCAATAGGTTTTGCCAAACACATGCGGCCCTCAGGATCCCTGAGGGCCGTTTTGCTTTTCATAACACCAACGCGGATTTAGATGGGGAGTGTATAATAGAAGCATGAGTAACTCTCAATCCATGCAACAGTTATCGTTATTCCCAAGCATCATAACCGATGACAATAATCTAAGTAGATATTCATTTTCACATGACGCTATTTGCGCACATGATGAACGCGTTTCCCTGGAAAAAAAGTATGCTGGCTACCTTGAAGAAACAATAAAATTTAACCGAAAACTTGTCAGTTACCAAGGAAACAAGGGAGCGATTGTTCATGGCTGGATCAAGTACCGGGAGGGTTTTTCGGCCCAATTGGTAGAGGATCTACTGCAAGAATTTGGTATCGAACCTGGTAGAAAAATCCTTGATCCTTTCGGTGGATCTGCAACAACACTACTTGTAGCCAAATCAATGGGCATAGACGCAGTAGGTATAGAGATTATGTCTATTTGTCATTTGGCCTGGGATGCAAAATCTCTTTTTCAAGAATATAACCTGGACGAACTTAGGGCAATTCGTAAGCAACTCGTCGCAACTCAACCAACGGAGATTGACACCCGTTTCCCTCACATCGCCATTACAGAAAGCGCTTTCTCGTCAGAAACCGAACAGGCTATTATGTTTTACACTCAATGGATTGAGAACCTGTACGCAAGTGAAAGCACGAAAACTCTGTTCCGTTTATTAATTACTAGCATTCTGGAAGAAGTCAGCTACACACGCAAAGATGGTCAATACCTCCGCTGGGATTATCGCTCTAACAAGGTGCGAGAGCGTAACCGTATTCGGGTCTCTCAGGGAAAGCGCCCCATCAGAAAAGTGGACTTTGGGCCACTTCCTTCTGTTAAAGATGCTTTGCTAGGGGCATTCGACATAGTGATTGGAGACATTCGTAAATTGCAGGCGCTCACTTTTCGGTCTGGTCAGCAAGAAATGATCCATGGAAACAGCTTGTTCGTACTTCCAACATTTGATCCTGATCAATTTGATGCGGTTATTACATCGCCGCCATATTGCAATCGCTATGATTACACTCGCACTTATGCCTTAGAATTGGCTTACCTCGGCGAGGGAGATGACATCTTCAATTTGCGGCAGAGTCAGCTATCTTGCACGGTAGAAAATCGCCCAAAGCTGGAAGCTTTAGAAGAGCATTATAAATCCATAGGTCAACATGAGAGGTATCAACGAATCTTGAGAACTGTCCAAGACAATCTGGCTTTTCAGGAGATCAATCAGGCGTTGCAAACACGCTGGGAACGCGGAGACATGAATAATCGCGGCGTGTTGCGTATGGTCGAGGGATATTTCACCGAATTGACTTTCATTTTCGCCGAATTATTACGCACCTGTAAACCTGGCGCGCAGGTGGCTTTTGTCAACGACAATGTACGCTATGGTGGAGAGGTCATCCCTGTTGATTTGCTTACAACAGATTTGGCAACCACACTGGGGTTTGAAGTTATAAAAATCTACGTGTTACCCCAAAGAAAAGGCAATAGCAGCCAACAAATGGGCAAATTTGGCAGGGAAGCACTGAGAAAGAGCATTACAGTGTGGAGAAAACCTGATGGCAAATAATTTTGTCCGTGACGGGCAAGAAAATTATAAAGCCTGGTCTGTAGATCAATTCACAAAAAGTGAGTTCTTTCATCAAAAACTTCATGCATGGGGGTTACGAGAAGTAGCTGAAAGAATTGAAAGTATCCAGGGAGAAGAACTCACATGGGAGTTAGACCATTTAGGGATTTCCGAGATTGCCTGGAATAAAGTTATTCATCGCGGTATAAAACCAATAATTGTATTTGCACACCCTGGGATACTTCAAAGCATTCCCCGGTCAGTGGGATATTATCGCATGTTGGCTATGGTTTCTCAAAAATCAATGAACAATCTTCAGCTTAATGTGAAACGGTTTGAAGAAGGTCTCGCTCAACCTGACGAAGATAGGGCTTGGGCAATTGCCCATCGTCTCAATCAAATCATCAGCGCCTTAATTCAATCCGATAACGACATTACCCCACGCGAGTTTGATATGTGGCGCGGGATGGCTGCTGGTGCTCAGGCTGATGGTAGTTGGAGAAACTTAAAAGGTAAAAAAGCAGAAATTGTTATCAAAGGGGCCTTACTCCGCAGACTTCGAGAAAAAGCATTGATTCACTCAGAAGCGGCAGATGAAGTCATAATGGCTGATGGACGCATCATCATATTTGCCGATGAACCAGATATTGCTATCTATGATCAGGGTAAAATTCAGGTTGCAATTGAAGTCAAGGGAGGAATTGATACAGCAGGCATATTAGAACGCGTTGGCGCAGCAATTAAAAGCCTCAACCGCGCGAAAGAAGAAAACCCTCGTTCAATTACAATTCTCCTAGTGCAGGGCATTTCTATGACCGAAAGGGCCTTAGCTGATCTAACAATTAATCAAAAGGCAGTCAATCACTGGTTTTCTATTGAACAATTCCTAGAAGATGAAACACATCGTGAAGATGTATTGCACTTGATGGGGTTATAAATTTCACTTGCATTTATCAGAAAACTTCTCCGTCGCCCTCATCATCTTCCTGGCCGTGTTCACGCAGAGCCTTTCTGGTTTCGGAGCGGCGATGGTAGCAATGGCCTTGCTGCCAACAGTAATCAGCATAAAATCGGCCACTCCTCTCGTCGCCTTAATCGTCATCCCCATGGAGATATTCCTACTCTTTTATTACCGCCATGTGTTTAATTGGCAAGCCATCTGGCGGGTGATTGTGGCCGCCATTGCCGGGATACCATTTGGATTTATGTTCCTGCGGCTGGCCGATGAAACAATCGTACTGAGTTTCTTGGGAATTTTGGTCAGCGGCTACGCCATCTTCGCCCTATTGAACATCCGCATGCCGAAACTGACGCATCCGGCCTGGGGATATGTTTTTGGCCTGACAGCGGGTTTGATCGGAGGCGCCTATAACACCTCGGGGCCGCCGGTGATTGTCTATGGCAACAGTCGCGGCTGGCAACCCGGCGAATTCAAGAGCAACCTGCAAGGATTTTTTGTCATCTCTGGCTCTTTTGTTCTCATCGGGCATGCGCTGAATCACAACCTGACCTCCGAAGTTTGGGGCTATTTCTGGCGCGCGCTCCCGGCGATTGCTGTGGGCATATTGGCAGGCATCAGTCTCGACAAATTCATCAACCCCGCAACGTTTCGCAAGGTCATATTGGCCTTATTGGTTGTGATCGGCTTGCGTTTGATATTTTAAGTATGCCTTCTTCTCCCCTCCGCATTATAAACGCCCGCGCCCCCATCCGCATCTGCGATAACGGCGGCTGGACAGATACCTGGTTTGCCGAATATGGAGCTATCTTCAATATTGCCGTTGCGCCCTATGCCGAAGTAGAAATCGCTGTCTACCCGAGGGTGGCGCGCCCTGAACAGGTTGCCTTGCACATTGCAAATTTTGGCGACGACTATGGCTTCAATCTTGAAGATTTGTCGGAATGGCGCAAACACCCCTTGCTAGAAGCGGCCATCCGGCGCATGGGCATTCCCAGCAACCTGGCCGTAGAGATCAAACTGCACTCCGAAGCGCCCCCTGGGGGCAGTATCGGCACTTCGGCTGCTGTAACTGTCGCGCTGCTGGGCGCGCTCGATGCGTTGAAAGGCAGCCACATGTCTCGCCATGCAGTCGCCGAGACCGCTCAGGCCGTAGAAACGCAAGATCTGGGCCTGCAATGCGGCATCCAAGATCAACTCTGCGCAGCATATGGCGGCATCAATTTCATCGAAATGAAGCGCTACCCTCATGCCACTGTCCATCAACTTCATTTGCCTTCTACTCTCCTGCATTCGTTAGAAAAGCGGTTGATGCTGATCTATCTCGGTAAAGCGCACCACTCATCAGGCGTGCATGAAAAAGTCATCGCCCAACTCGAAGCCGCCGGAGCCGAAGCCCCGCAACTGGCTGCGTTACGGGCCACCGCGCCGCAATCGCGCGATGCCCTGCTGACCGGGGACTTCGCCGCCCTGGGCCGCGCCATGATCGAAAACACCCAGGCTCAAGCCAACCTTCATCCTGCGTTGATCAGCCCCGAGGCGGCGCGCCTGATCGCCATTGCCCGTTCGCATGGCGCGCTGGGTTGGAAGGTCAACGGAGCCGGAGGGGATGGCGGCTCGTTGACGCTGTTATGCGGGTCTCCTCAAGGTGCGCGTCGCGCCTTGAGGCAAGCCATCCAAAAAGAAAGCCCTGTTTTTTCCGAGATCTCCATCCAACTCGACTCACATGGTTTGCGGGTATGGGAGGGCAATTGATGCCCACGCTTAGCGAGTGGTATAAGATCGCCTTCGATCATTGGCAGATCAGCCTCGATATCGAGCTTCCCAGCGGAGAAGCCCGGCAAGACCGCATTCAATGGGATGACATTCAGCGCGTGTGTTTTGCACCCGGCGATTTTCTAGAAAGCGACGAAATCTACATTTTCGTCAACCATCGCCCGGAGAGTTTTCGCATTCCAGTTGAGGCTGCGGGCGGTTTCGAACTTTGGATGGAGATTATCCGGCGGGGCTTATTCGACGCCCAACTGGCGCTTCAGGCGACTGCGGCAAACGCGGGTGTATTTTGCTGGCCGACGGGGTAAAATAGGCGCAATCACATTACAGGTATTGGAGATGCACTCAGATGGCTAAAAATAAAACACTTTGCGAACTCGAAAGCAACGGTTTTCTTCGATCTGATTTTAAAGAATTCAAGCAGCTTGTCCGCCACGGAGAGTTTATTTGTAAAAGTTGTGGACGTGTTGCCAGGCGAAAAAAGAATCTCTGCGACCCCAAAAGACTATACCCAAAACAACCCAAGTAAGACATCTGACCGATGAACCCAATCAACCGTTGTCCCTGGCCTGGAAATGACCCGCTTTATGTGCGCTACCATGATGATGAATGGGGCGTCCCCGTCTACGACAATCAAGATCTCTTTGCAAAACTCATCCTCGATGGCGCCCAAGCTGGCCTGAGTTGGATTACCATCCTGCGCAAACGCGAAGCCTATGATCAGGCCTTTGATGGATTCGACCCCGAAAAAATCGCTCGTTATGATGACGTCAAATTCGAGGAATTGATGGGCAATGCCGGTATTGTCCGCAACCGACAAAAAATCTCTGCTACAATCAAAAACGCCCAGGCATTCCTGCAATTGCAGGACGAATTGGGGTCTTTCAGTGATTATTTATGGAGTTTTGTTGGAGGCGCTCCTCGGGTAAATCATTGGCGCACACTCAACCAACTCCCCGCCCAAACAGCCGCTTCGCAAGCCATGAGCAAAGCGCTCAAGAAGCGCGGTTTCAGCTTTGTTGGGCCGACCATCTGCTACGCCTTTATGCAAGCTGTGGGGATGGTCAACGACCACCTGATAGACTGCTTCCGGTATAATGAAGTGCAAACCCACTACCCACCCGCACTTGGACAAAAAAGGACATGAACCAAAAGACAAATCCACAGCCCTCACAAGACTGGAAATATCTCGTCGCCGAGTTCCAGAACACCAGCGACCGCTCAGTTGCCATCCTGGGTGTCAGTTATCTGCGCAATCACCTGGGGCGCTTGCTGGGTTGCTTTATGATCAACGATCCCACTTTGGTTGCGGAATTATTCGATCCCGAAAATATACTCAGTGGCTTTGGTGTTCGCATTCATTTAGCCCACGCGTTGGGTTTAATCAGCTCCAACGAACACCATGATCTCACCCAAATCAATAAGATCTATACCGCTTTCCTCAACGATCTCGACAGCGCCAAATTCAGCGATGAAGATATACGGCTGCATTGCTATAGCTTAAAGATTCCCCGAGAAGTACTCCTGCCGGAGGAAACCCCCATTCCCCGACGGCTGTTTGTCTTTGCCGTCGCCCTGCTGGTGGGGCAGCTCACCCTGCGCGCCAGCCAGGCCGAAGACGAACGCCGCACACCACCCGATAATTTCATGCTCGTCGACGTAGAGAGATAACGTGCCCTCCGAGGATCGAACACAAACATCCGCATTTGGCTCGCGCGGCAAAATCAGCCACGACGCCAGCCACTTTTACAACAGCCGCATGTACAACCAACAACCTGCGGAAGATCTCTCAACGCCTTATACAGAAAACCCCATCCCCCCTTCATTGCTGGATTCGATTGTGGAGAGCAGCAGCGAGATGATGGAACAACTGCCGGACTCCTGCCTGCACTTGATGGTGACCTCACCACCTTACAATGCGCGCAAAGAATACGATGACGACTTAACCTTAGGGGAGTATCTAACTTTGCTCAAAGCTGTGTTCAGCGAAACATACCGGGTACTCGTCCCTGGGGGACGTGCCTGCATCAACATCGCCAATCTTGGGCGCAAGCCCTATATTCCCCTCAATGGATTTATCGCCCAGATGATGATCGAACTCGGTTTCTTAATGCGCGGTGAAATCATCTGGGATAAAGGATCCAGCGCCGGTTCATCGACAGCCTGGGGCAGTTGGATGTCGGCCAGCAACCCGGCCCTGCGCGATGTTCATGAATATATTCTGGTCTTCTCGAAGGGGCGCTTCAAAAGAGAACGCAAAAACCGCCAGGCCACCATCCAACGTGATGAGTTCCTGGAATTCACCAAAAGCGTGTGGGGTTTCCCCACCGAATCGGCGGCGCGCATCGGACATCCCGCGCCCTTCCCCGTAGAATTGCCCCGCCGCCTGATCGAGTTGTACACCTTCGAGGAGGATATTGTCCTTGATCCCTTCATGGGCAGCGGCACCACCGCCATCGCCGCGCTGGACACTCGCCGCCGATATATCGGCTACGAAATCAATCCGCAATATGCGCAGCAGGCGCGCGAACGCATTGCGGCCCATCAACCTGAAAAAGCATGAACACAAACGACCATCCCGATTATTCTGCAAACCAGCCCTCATCCCGGCAATGGGCGATCATCGCCATTGTCGCTTTTGTGGCGCTCTGCGGAATGATAACTTTTCTTGCCGGCGGATACTTCACCTTCGAGTCGCTGCTTACCTCACGCAATACGCGCGCCGCAGAGACAGCCGTTGCCGCTACCGCAGTAGTGCAAGAACAAACCAATTTCCTGGCGACAGCCGCACAATGGCCGATCGAAATCAGCGACACGTTCGATAACAATGCCAATGAGTGGATGGACGGCCTGATTGATGATGAATTTGCCAGGATGAACTTAAGCATCAATGGCAACTACACCTGGGAGATCGAAGCGAAACAAGGCTTCGTCTGGTGGGTCTGGCCCTCCTCAAACCCGGTGAGTGATTTCTACCTGGCGGTAGATGCCTATGGCTCCAGCTCAAGCAGCAATGCCGCTTATGGCATCATCTTCCATTTCGACGAAGACAGCCAGGACTATTATTATTTCGAAATCTTGGCATCGGGCATGTACAGCCTATGGCTGCACCAGAACGGGCAATGGGAAGAGCTAATCCCTTACACATCTACCAGCGCCATTCAACCCGAAGCCTATAACCAGCTTGAAGTGATTGCCTATCGAGATGAAGTGACGTTAATCGTCAACAACCAAATTCTCGAAGAATACCCAATCGGTGCGCCCTATCAGGGCTATGCCGGGGTTGCAGTCGGGTTGTCGTATGAAGATGAACAAAGCACCATCATCTTCGATAATTTCGAAGTACGCGCCCCTTAATCGGTTGTTAGGTCAAGTGTCGCATGCCAAAACAAACTTCTAGTTTCCAGGTCTTGATCGCATTCGTGAGCGTGTCTATTTTCACGGCGCTCGCCTGCAATTTACCGGGTAAAAGCCAACCGGACACGCGCGCCACCTTAAACGCGGCCCTCACCGAGGTCAATGCCGAGAACCTCCCCACGTCAGAACAAGTCGATTCCAACCAGGAAGACACACAATCAACCTCTACTCCCTCACCCGAAGCATCCGTCACCCCCACCCAAGAATCCCAAACCCCACTGCCGACGGCAGCATCCATCGAGGGCAACATTTTCGCCGAAGATCTCATCCAACGCGGCCACGAACTCCTGGCCTCATCATCCGTCATTGGGCCAAAGGACTACCAATATTCGGCCTATCTTTTCCTCAATACCCGCATCGATCCCTACGCTGACGAACTGCGCCCAGAGATTTGCCGTCTGGCAATCTACCGTCAGGACGCAGATGAAAACGCGCTGTTACGCTCGTTTACTGCGCCGCAATTCCCCCCCGGCAGCCGCTACACCTACCCGGTACGTTGCGAAGCAATTAACTGGGATGCCCCTTCACAACAAATGACTTTGGGAGGTGAAATCACCCCCGAAACGCGCGCCCTCCTGGGGATGAGCGGCCATTGGAGCGACATCAACCAGAACGGCCTGCCTGAGTTTGCCGTGTACTATCAATATTGCGCCCAAGGCTGCCTGGATTACGGCGTCCCGGCGGTTCATTTCTACGAAATCAAAAACACCTACCAGCCCGTGCATATCACCGCCGACTCACCGGGCGTGCTGCTACCCTGGGATCTCACCCACACAACCGACCCCCTGACCCTGCGAGCCTATGATGCTGCCCTGGAATATGAGCCGCTGGTGTTCATCGAAACATCGTGGGTTCTCGCCTGGGATGGTAACACGTTTGAGGATGTCACAGATCAATACGCCGATGAATACGCCGAGCAGCGCGCGCAAATTGCCCGCGAGATTCAAGAAGAGTATGGCATGCCGCTGACCGATAGGCATCCTGAGATGTTGAAAATTCTGGTGCTGGCGAATAAAGCCGATCTTTCTCGTGACCAAACGCTGACCACTTTTCTGGATGTGACCAACCCGGCGCACTGGCCCGGAACCGACTCAACCCTGAGTTGCTGGCTGCAATTGGGGCGCGCCTACGCCCAAAGAGACGCTGCCGCGGGGCGGCCCTTTACCCTGCCCCCCAACCAAAACGAGATCAACGGGCCAAACCTTGATGACATCATCGAAGCCCTTAACCCCGAAAGGTACGATCTCAGCGCTTGCACACCATTGATAACGCCATGACCCCACCTCTGGTCATCATCCTTGCCACCCTCATCTATGCTGCGGTTCATTCCCTGCTTGCTACACTGGAAAGCCAAAGCAGCCGCTCGCCAACGCTTTGGAGCAAAGTCAGAATAGCGGGGGCACGCTTCGAAGAACGTCGTTTGCTGCACAAATTTAGGGAGACCTATGCAGCATATCAAGAAAACGTCCCCATGTTCATCCCCAAGATAACGCGCAAAAAATAGAATTACCTACGTCTCGGTTCACCCAATCGCCCCTCATCAAACCCAAATAAACTGAGTATTGGCTGCGTGATGATGCCTATAAACCTATCCAAAACTCAGGCAAATGACCATTTACGCCAGACAATTGTTGCGTCCCTATGGGGCTGCCATCGAAAGGCGAGGCTTGATGATTTTCGTTTCGTCTGAACTCAAGAGCAAATAGTTGCGACACAATACTATTTTATGATAAAATCACAATACAAGGCCGGGATTTGACGACTACCCACGTCATCCAATACCTCACTCACCGTCCTCTCCATCTACAATGCCCCTCTTCTGGCTCTCGCTGTCATTTTTATCGGGCATTCTCCTCGCCGCCAACATCACCCTGCCAACCACCACCTGGTTGATCCTTGCCGGAGTGTCTATCGCCATTGCGTCAGCACGCCGGGCGTTCGCGCGATCAACATTCCAACGTTTCCACGTTAAACGTTCAACCTTCAACCCGCCTATCCCCATCCTGTTCCTTGCCCTGACCCTCGGCGCGGCCCGTTACCAGGCCAGCATTCCCGACGTTAACGACCCCCACTTCATTGCCAGCTACAACGACAGCGAACAAACATTGCGCGTCACTGGGATCGTGGTCAATTTCCCCGATCAGCGCGATACCTACACCAACTTGCGTATTGCAACCGAACAATTGCGCCCCGCAAACGAAATTCTCTCAACCGAAGTTTGCGGCTTGTTGTTAGTACGCGTTGCGCCCGAAGAAGATTTTCATTATGGTGACCGCATTGTGCTGCGCGGCCGCCTTCAAACACCGCCAACCGCCGAAGAATTCTCCTACCGCGACTACCTTGCTCACCAGGGCATCTACAGCTATATGCCCCTCAACCACACCGGGTTGCTGGAAGCCAATCAAGGGAACCCGCTGTTGGGCGCTATCTACGCCCTCAAAGAACGCGCCCTCGACACCGTCTATCAACTATGGCCCGACCCCGAGGCCTCACTCTTCGCCGGGATCCTCCTCGGGGTCGAAACCGGCATTCCTGCCCCGGTTCAAGAAGCTTTCAAAAACACCGGCACATCTCACGTCATCGCCATCAGCGGCTTCAATATCACCATCATCGCCGGGCTTTTTGCCACATTCTTCGGGCGTATATTCAACCCCCGCCGCGCCGTAATTGCTGCCGTTCTTGGCATCACCAGTTACACCATCCTCGTAGGAGCCGATGCCGCGGTGGTGCGCGCCGCGCTAATGGGCGGGCTTTCTCTCTTCGCCCGGCAAGTGGGGCGCAGGCAAAACGGCCTCAACACCCTGGCCTTCACCGCTGCCGTTATGGCGCTGCATAACCCCCATGTCCCCTGGGATGTCGGCTTCCAACTCTCCTTCGCTGCCACCCTCGGCCTGGTGCTCTATGCCGACCCTTTCCAGCAAGCCTTCGTCAACCGCCTCACACCTCACCTTTCGGCTACCACTGCGCGAAAGATTGCCGGGCCAGTCAGCGAATATATTCTCTTCACAATGGCGGCCCAGCTCACCACCCTGCCGATCATGGCCTACCACTTCGGGCGCATTTCCCTGAGTGCCTTTATCACCAATCCCGTCATCCTGCCCGTGCAGGCCCCCATCATGACCGTTGGCGGTTTGGCGCTAATTTTAGGCCTACTCTGGCTGCCACTCGGGAAACTCACCGCACCCCTGGCCTGGCCTTTTGTGCTCTTCACGATTCGGGCGGTGGAAGTTTTTGGGCAATGGCGCGGTGGGATGCTGATTCTGGGAGATTTCGGCATCTGGTGGGTGATCCTGTTCTATGGGCTATTATTCGGACTCACGTTGGGCTGGTCGCGTGCCCGAGACTTAATCGCGGCCATCAAACCGATCCCCGTGATCGCCGTCCTGGGGATTTTCACCATCCTCACCTGGCGCGCCGCCCTCAGCGCCTCCGATGGCTGTCTACACCTGACCCTGCTCGATGTCGGCACCGGCGACGCCCTGCTGATCCAAACACCATCCGGGCGCTACGTCCTGATCAATGGCGGCCCCTCGGCCAGTTTACTCTCGGATGGTCTGGGGCGGCGTTTAGCGCCCTTCCACCGGGAGTTGGACTGGTTAATCGTCGCATCACCCACCCGGGACCAGATCGACGCTCTGCCACGCACCCTGGAACGCTTCCCACCGAACAATGTGCTATGGGCCGGGCCATCCAGCGCCGACCGTTCCGTCGATTACCTGCGTGAAACCCTCACCATAATGGGCGTCCCCATCGCTCTCGCCGAAAACGGGCACACCCTCGACCTCGGAGATGGGGCCGCCTTGAGCGTACTCGCTACCGGTAAGCGCGGCGCCATTCTACTACTGGAATGGGGTGATTTTCGTGCCCTGCTTCCCCTGGGCGCGGATGAAGATGATTATGCGAACTTGCGCATGGGAAGAGATGTTGGTAGCGTGAGTGTGTTGTTACTCGCTGAAAACGGTTATGCCCCCCTCAACCCACCAGCATGGATCAACAATCTCAACCCCCAACTCGTCTTGCTCTCTGTCGCTGCAGACGACTCATCAGGGCGTCCCGACATCGAGGTACTTGACGCCCTCGGCGGCTACTCACTATTGCGCACCGACCGGCATGGATGGATCCACCTTTCGACAGATGGGCAACAATTTTGGGTAGAAATCGAGCAACTAGAAAATCCAAATTAGAAACAGAATTGGCAGCAACAGAGGCAGCAACACAAGCGCCAGCACGAGTAATATCGCGCCAATCACAATGGCTAATACCAGACCGATCACACTACCCACAATGCCCAAAATGATGCCTATCAGCCCAAATACCAAACCAAATATTCCAGTGACAATCCCGACGATCAATTCGATCAAACCCATCGTACAACCTCCATTGAAGCTGCCTTCCTGTACAAATAGCGCAGCGCTAATTTTTCTTTTTACTTCTTTGTTTATGTCCTAATATAC
>CAYFMI010000046.1:5506-32031 GCA_964344175.1 uncultured Anaerolineales bacterium | reverse complement strand
TTCCAGCAATCGATATTTAGTTTCAAAGAGCTGAGTGTCGATTTTGCCCGCGCCGAGGTTTTTCTTGGCGAAAACGAGATCCTGCTTTCGGCGACGGAATATCGCCTATTGCTGCAATTTGTGCATCATCAGGGCCGTATCCTATCCTCTGAAGAGTTGCTAGAAAATGTCTGGGGGCAGGCCTATCGTGAAGACAAAGAAGTACTCTGGGTGAGCATCTCCCGCCTGCGCCAAAAACTTGAAGACGAGCCGAAAAACCCCCAATATATTGTGACCCGTCCGGGTTTAGGGTACACTATGCCATATCCAGACCATATGATCGACGACTAAGCCAGATCAGAATTTTCGGATAATGACAAAGGCAAGCGCTTTCCATGCAGCAGAAGTTGTCGGTATAAAAATTGGTGTTGTAATTTGAGGAGGAGTTATACCAATGAGTATGCATGTGGACTATAAAGGTAAATACTTTACCGATGTGATATCAAAGGATGTCGAGCGTGCTACGATTCAGACATTGACCGTGCGAATTGTTGGTGACGTGCATGTGCGTCCGGGGGTCAGGCTGAAAGATGAAATCAATAAAGGGGAACGGTTTATTGCAGTAACCCGTGCGCGGGTCTTCAATGCCCGCGGCGAAGAAATTTATCAGTCCGATTTTCTTGCCGTTAACCTAGACCAAGTGGTCTGGATCAGCCCCGAAAATAGCCGCGAAGGGGAATCACAGTAGTTGCAGCCCAAAGGTAGGTACAATGACCTTGCCCAACCAGGCGCCATCTTCTCGACCCCAAAGTGTAGATTTAGATAAAGTCAGGCAATATTTAATCGACCAGGTTTCACAAGCGTTTGAGACTGACCCGCCCCCTGTGAAACGGCGTCGTGAAGTTGCGCTCGAATTTATGGAGAAGGCGTACGCGCGCACGAACCTTAACCTGGCAGAAACTCTGCGCACTCAACTTTTTCGTGATGTCTTGGATGATTTGCTGGGTTATGGCCCAATCCAGCCTCTTTTGGAAGACCCTTCTGTAACCGAGGTGATGGTCAACGGCCCCAATGATGTCTACGTTGAGAAAAGCGGCAAACTCATCAAGACGCAGGTGACCTTTGCCGATGATGCCCATGTCTCGCATGTGATCGATCGTATCATTTTGCCATTGGGAAGGCGGATCGACGGTGATAACCCAACGGTTGATGCGCGCCTCCCCGATGGTTCGCGTGTCAATGCAGTGATCCCGCCTGTGGCTATTGATGGCCCTTCGATTACCATCCGTAAATTTTCAAGGGATAAACTCACAATTGAACAATTGATACAATTTGGATCCATCACCGAGAATATGGCGGAATTCTTGCGCGCCTGTGTGGTTGGTCGCCTGAACATTGTCATCTCTGGCGGAACCGGTTCGGGGAAAACGACATTGCTGAATATTCTCTCCAGTTTCATCCCTTCAGACGAGCGCATCGTTACCATTGAAGATGCCGCCGAATTGCAGCTCCACCAGGATCATGTCGTGCGCTTGGAAACCAAGCCGCCCAATGTCGAGGGTCTGGGGGCTGTCCATATCCGCGATTTGGTGCGCAACTCATTGCGGATGCGCCCAGATCGGATTATCGTGGGGGAGGTGCGCGGTGGTGAGGCGCTCGATATGCTTCAGGCAATGAACACAGGCCACGATGGCTCTCTCACAACAGCACACGCTAACACCCCGCGCGACGCACTCTCTCGTCTAGAAACGATGGCCCTCATGTCGGGGCTAGATATGCCGCTAAAGGTAATCCGCGAACAAATTGCCTCGGCGGTAGATCTCATTGTCCAGCAATCTCGCCTGAAAGATGGTTCACGGAAGGTCACGTATATTACCGAAGTTGCCGGCATGGAGGGGGATACCGTTGTCATGACGGATATATTTAAGTTTGGGCAAACCGGCATCGATGATGAAGGGAAGATCATTGGTGAACTTAAACCTACGGGCATTCGCCCCTTGTTTAGCGAACGTCTGATTGCCGCCGGGTTTAAACTAACGCCGCAAGTATTTGGCGCTGGCTCGACAGATATGCTGGGATCTTCGGTGCCGTCAAGGCGGCGGAGACGTTAGATACTTCAGCCAGAAAGTTAGCCCCCCACATGTTTGGAGTATGAATTATGGCTATTCCAATTGCACTAACGATAAGAGCTAAGAAGCTCGGAGTCCTGTTACGGGATGCTCGCCAGGCAGCCGGAAAAACAATGAAAGAATGCAGCGAGACCATTGATGTTTCTAGCCGCCGCATTGGGGCTTTTGAGCGCGGTGAAAGTGCGCCCTCTTTACCCGAATTAGAAGGTCTGGCATATTTTCTCGGAGTGCCCATTGAACATTTCTGGGGGGATGATTCAATGCGCCATAAAGGGGACGATTTTTCTAACGTGGCTACGATGATTGGTTTACGCCAGCGCATCATTGGCGCCAAATTGCGTATGGAGCGGCAGGCTGCGGATATTTCGATGACCAGCCTTGCAGAAGATATTGGAGTATCGGCCACGATTTTACGTTCTTATGAGCGCGGCGATCGTCCAATCCCCTTGCCTGAATTAGAAATTATGTTGCAAAAACTCGCTCTCTCGCTGGATGATTTTCGCGATCAAACCGGCCCGGCAGGGTTGTGGGCGTTGCAGCAAGAATCCGTGCAACAGTTCTTGGAGCTTTCTCCAGAGTTGCAGGCGTTTATTGCTAAGCCTGTCAACATGCCATATCTAGAGCTGGCCATGCGCCTGAGTCAGATGTCGGTAGATCGGTTGCGCGCCGTTGCTGAAGGTTTACTGGATATTACACTCTAAAGGCATTTGAGTATGGAGCAAACAGCAGATGTAACCACACCTCAGGAGTTAGAAGCAGAGGGGATTCAGGAATACCAACAGGGAAATTATTATGCAGCTGCCAAAAATTTCGCGGCTGCCGAAGAAGGATACCGAATGAGGGGGGAACCACTGAAAGCTGTTGAACTTGCCAACAATCGTAGCGTGGCGCTACTGCAAGCAGATCAACCGGATGCTGCCCTTCAGGCCGTTTCGGGAACGATGGACGTTTTTCGTGAGGCGGGTGATCAAAAAGGCTGGGCTATGGCATTGGGGAATCGCGCCGCTGCACTGGATGCCTTGCGCCGCGATGAAGAAGCAATGCAAGATTATCAGGCCTCGGCGGATCTCTTGAAAGAGATTGGTGAGCATGACTTACGCATGGTTGTAATGAAGTCACTTTCTGCATTGCAGCTTCGCAGCGGAAAATCGTTGCAAGCGCTGGCGACCATGCAGGCCGGGGTCGATGGTGTTGATACACCGCCCCTGAAGTATCGCTTGTTGCAGCGTTTGTTGAAAATCCCCAACCGATTACTGGGAAGGTAAAGGAGTGCGTTGACGTAGTGAATAGTGTGGAAATGACGCCAACGAAACGACTTCACTTAGCTGTGCGATCTGCTCACGAGGGAGATCGTCACAAGCTGGCGACACTGATCCATTTTAGCCCTTACGTGCATCGCCATTTAGATTGGCGCTCACCGCTCGATTGGCTGGGGAAAGAGCCTTATCTGGTGGCTGAATCTTCCGACCAAATCCTGGCTGCGTTGGCTTGCCCACCCGAAACGCCCGATTTAACCTGGGTGAGATTATTTGCGGTATCTTCTTCTCTTACTGTGGATGATGCCTGGGAATCGTTGTGGCCGGTTGCGCATCGTTTGTTGGGTGCAGATTCTGTTGTGGCGGCATTGCCACTCCAACCCTGGTTTCGAAGGATGTTAGCATCGAGCCTGTTTTCTCATACGCATGATGTCGTTATGTTGCGCTGGGATGATTGCGGTCAGCAGCTTGCTGAGTTGCCGAAACAGCGCCAGTATTGCATTCGGATGATGAATGTGGATGATCTGGATGCCGTTCACTCGCTCGATGTGGCCGCCTTCAACCCCGTTTGGCAGCATTCAGCAGAGATGTTGAGGATCGCTTTCCAGGGTGCGGCGCTTGCAACCGTTGCAGAAGATCGCAATGGCATTATTGCATACCAGGTAAGTACGGCCAATAGTTCCGATGGGCACTTGGCACGTTTTGCCGTTCATCCGCGCACCCAGCGACTTGGGGTGGGCTATATGCTTTTGCAAGATTTGTTGAAAAATTTTCGGCAGCGCGGCATTCGCCGGGTGACTGTCAATACACAAATGGATAATGGCGCTTCGCTATCGCTGTACGAAAAAGCGGGGTTTTACCAGACCGGCGAAGCGTATCCGATCTACGAGTTCAACTAGACTTAAAGAGAGTCGTCGTGCAGGTGCATACACGGCAAAAGCCATCTCCTTGAGTCTCATTTGTTCGTGTCAACGCTATGCGGAGGAAGTTATGGTAAATCGAGAAGATGCCGTCATTGTTAATGCTTTAGTGCGGCAAGCCCTGGTAGCCGCACAAGAAGTGATGGGTAAAAATGGCCTGAATGCCGTGCTTCGCAGCACGGGGCTAGAACGTTTTATCGACAACTTTCCCCCCGATAATTTAGAGCCGGGAATCCAGGCAACCCAATATGCGCAGTTTAACCAGGCCATTGAAGATTTCTACGGCCGCGGTGGCCGCGGGATCCTCAAACGGATTGGACGGGCATCTTTCCAATATGCGGTCAACGAACAGACAACCCTAATGGGCCTGGCGGGAATTGCCCTAAAAGCCCTGCCTAAAAAACAGCGCATTAAATTTGTGCTTAATAGCATGGTTGATGCATTGAAAAAGAGCAACCCCCAAGTGGAAGCCTGGGCTGGGGAGCAGAATGATAAGATCATTTTTGTCGAACGTACCTGTGCGATTTGCAATGGGCGCGTCAGCGATAAGCCCATTTGTCATCTCTATGTAGGTTCGTTGAGCGAAGCCATCAAGTGGGCAACTGGGGACGAGTACGAAATCCGTGAAACAGCCTGCATCGCTATGGGAGATGACTACTGCCAATTTGAGGTTGGAGAGCCTCGCTGATGCACTCGCCTCGGGTTGACCGCTTGTTGCCCCGAAGATACAGCCGTATATTTTTGGCGGCGGCAGAAAACGAAGTGGGCGCCTACAGTTTAGAGATGTTGGTGCGCGCTGCAAAACTGGAATCGTTGACCCAGAAATTCGCCGCCCGAAAAATCAGCAGCCAACTCGCTGCGTCAGAGCTTGCCGCCTTACTCAATACCATGCGGACGTATTACGGGAGCGGCGCGCGCGGCTCTCTCAACCGCGTTGGGCGTTCGGTCTGGCATGCGGCGATAGCCGAAACCCCTCGGGGTAGAATGACTCGCCTGATTATTCGCCGAATGCCTCCCTTCGCGCGTAGCCGTTTTGCACTAGGGATTCTGGCTCGCTTGATGAGAAAACCGGCTGGAAATGTGTCAGTTCATTTGCTGGATACAAATATTCTGCTCATGGATACAACGAGCAACGCCACCTATAACCAGCAGGCTGACCAAGTGGTTTGTTGGTATTCCATAGGCCTGATTCAAGCAACGCTCTATTGGGCGCTTGAAGAAGAGAAAATTGTCGAAGAAATTGCTTGCCGCGCTACCGGCGCAGAAGCGTGCAAATTCCACATTCAACTTTGATCCCTCCTCAAAGTTGAGCGCTTGCATCACGAACCAAAATGTTGGCAAACAACCAGCGAAAACGATAAAGGAATAAGTGATGAACACTCAAGAAGAATTTTCCCTTCAAACCGACGATGGTTTGTCGTTATATGCGCATTCCTGGTTGCCTTCGGGCGGCCTGAACGGGGTTGTGGCTCTGATCCATGGGATTGGGGAGCACGTCAACCGCTACGCGCATTTGGCGGCGGCTCTCAATCAAGCCGGATTTGCGTTGTACGGCTACGATCAGCGTGGCCATGGTAAATCACCTGGAAAGCGCGGCCATGTGCCAACGTATGACGCTTTGTTGGATGATGTTGGGCTTTTCTGCAACGAGATCGGGCATCGTCACCCTGATGTGCCACTTTTTCTCTATGGACATAGCATGGGCGGCAATATTGTGCTCAATTATGTGATGAAGCGCAATCCGGCCCTGGCTGGCGTTGTGGCGTCTGCCCCCTCATTGCGCCTGGCCTTTGAGCCGCCCGCGCTCAAAGTGGCGCTGGGCCGCATGATGAACCATATATGGCCTGCTTTCACGCAGCCCAGTGGGTTGGATACAAAAGCGCTCAGCCGAGACATGCAGGTGGTGCGCCGCTACGAGGCCGATCCCCTTGTACACGACAAAGTATCGGCGCGCCTTTTTGTGGGTTTCTTCGAAGCCGGTTTCTGGGCCTTAGATCACGCAGCGGAAATTTCTTTGCCATTGCTGATCCTGCACGGTTCGGAAGATGCCCTCACCTCGGCAGAGGCCTCGCGCCAATTTGCTGCCTCAGTTGGAGAGAATTGCACCCTGAAAATATGGGAAGGCCTCTATCATGAAATCCATAATGAGCCGGAGCAAGATCAGGTCTTTGCTTTGACAATTGAGTGGCTCCAGACTCAGGCGAGTGTATCTTGATCCCAGACGAAACTGCCATCCCCCAGACTTCGCAATGGGCGGATATTCCCTGGTCAACCCGCGATGTCTGGGTAGGAGCAGCGCTGCTCTTTGGGGTGATGATGGTCTTGTTGGTGGGGGTGGTGCTGTTCCCCGACTTAAACACCTCTCTGCTGCTAATTGCGAGTGAGTTGCTTTTGTTGCTGCCGATATGGTGGCTGGGAATTCGGAAATACAACGCTTCCTGGCACGTGATGGGGTTGCGCCGCTTCTCAATGGAAGCGCTGGCAATAGGGTGCGGGTTGATGGTGTTATCGTGGGGTTTTAACCTGGTGTATAGTTTGATCCTGGCGCTGTTTAATACTCGCTCACAGCCAGATATGTCGGTACTCTTCACCGATACATCCTCCCCCTGGGGTATATTGCTGGGAGGGGCTGTATTTGCGCCGATTATCGAGGAGATCATATTTCGCGGGTTTATCTTCGGCGGGTTGACCAAACGCTATGGTTGGGTCAAGGCTGCGGCAATTAGTTCGGCGTTGTTCGCCCTCATTCATATGCAGCCCTTTGCCATATTGCCCATCTTCATTTTAGGGGTGATTTTCGCATTTTTATACCAGTATAGTGGTTCTATTTGGCCGGCGGTGGTTATGCATATGTCGTCAAATTTGTTAGCACTCAGTGCAGCTTATTTGATTTCAAGAATGCCGGAATTTGAGAATCTAGCACTCGCGGTAATGCGTATTCTCTCGTAGAGGAAATTTGGGAAACAGCAGGGGTATTTTTAGCGATTAACTCGTAAGAATGAGAAACCGCTTAGAGTTTTAGCGGTTTTGGCTTGAATCTCTGGACAACCCCAGGGGGGTATGGGAGAATCTCCACCTGATTTGTTCACAGATGTTTTTGCCGGGAATAATAATCGAGACGTATAGCAACTATCCCGGCAAATTAACCAACATGCGATGGAGGTGTACACGATGCAAAGTCGCCAAAAAATTCAGGAACGCCGCCGTCAGCGAAAGAAGCAACAGCGCGTAACGACTATTCTAGTTGTCAGTGGTGTTGCTTTGATCCTGGCTGCAATTTTGATGTTGCCCACAATTCGCCAATCGCTTGTGCCGGTGGGTGAGATTATCCATCCAGAATTGGTCGCGCGCCCGATGACCGCCGGGAATGCAATGGGTGATCCGAATGCCCCGGTCGTGATCGAAGAGTTTTCGGACTTCGGTTGTGGTCACTGCGCCAACTTCTCGAAAGGCTCCGGGTTAGAACTTGCCAATAGCTACGTTGCTGAGGGCCAGGTCTATTTTATTTCTCGAACCGTGGGCGGCCTATTAGGATCGACGGTCTCACAAGCGCTGGGCGAAGCTGCCTATTGTGCCGGCGATCAAGAGAAATTCTGGGAATACCACGACTATATCTTTGCCAATCAAGCGGCCTTGTATTCAGACCCGAATGCCCCGGTAGATAATTACATCTCTTCTTTTGCTGAAGCGTTGCAATTGGATATGGAAGCCTTTGATGCTTGTGTCAGTGGCAATGATTACCGTCAGCAGGTGCAGCAAGATCAGATCGACGCTACCCGCGCAGGGATTAATTCCACCCCCAGTTTCCTGGTCAATGGGCAATTACTGGTAGGCAACCAGCCCTTTAGCGAGTTTCAGGCGGCTATTGAAGCAGCCCTCGCCGGAGAGTAAACGGCCAATCAATCGGTTTTGTAACTAATTTGGGTGTGCAAGATGCCTTTGGCTCTACACACCCTTTTAGTTTAAATTCGCCAAAATTGAATTTTGATGATTCGCATCCTGAGCGCAGCGCAGTCGAAGGATGATCGATTAGGGCGGCAATTCCAGCTATATTTAATATCGGATCCCCAGAGATGCCAGCACCGCCACAATTATAGGAGCCAGCACCAGGGCAGGTAAGAAATTCCCCACTCGAATGGGCTTTATCGCCAATAAACTGCTAATCGCCAGCCCCACCAGCAGCAAGCCTCCGGTGGCGGTCATCTCATTCATCATCGCCGTGCTGATTATTGCCTGGGCCTGCGCCGCCAACAAACTAATGCCCCCCTGTACGACCAATACGGTCACCGCAGAGAATAGCACGCCAACCCCCAGGGAAGAAGCAAACGCCAGCGAAGCAAAGCCATCTAAAACCGATTTGATCGCCAGCAGGCTGTAATCGCCGCTTAGGCCATCTTGGATGGAGCCGAGGATGGTCATAGGCCCAATGCAGAAAAGCAGCGAAGCGGTCAGAAAACCTTTGATGAACCGCTCCCGTGCCTCGGACTCACTCAGGGTTGATTCGGCATCTGATGCCGATGACTTGCCCCCAAAGCGCGCCTCGAAAAAGCCACCCACCTTGCTCAATCTTTCTTCGATGCGCCACCACTCGCCGAGAATGCCCCCAACGAGTATGCTCCCCAGCACAATGATCGCGTTCTGCGTGTCGAAGAACATTTGCAGGCCAATCGCAGCAGTGAATAGCCCCAGCCCGGCCACCACCGTTTGACGGATACGCTCCGGCAGACGCCCGCCGAAGAATATGCCCAATAAACTGCCAATGACCACGGTAAGAATATTAAGGATGGTCCCGGTCATGGCATGGTGTCATCGACGGCCAGGGTCGGCGTGTCTTTGCCCCCGGCTTGCGTTTCAAGAAGCTCCAAAATAAAACATAGCGATGATAGCCGGTTGAGATAGGCCAGAATATGCCGGTTTTCCAGAGCGCCGCTGTGATAAAGGCTGCTGGCGCGGCGTTCGGCCCGGCGGACGATTGTGCGGGCTAAATCGAGCGCTGCGCTGGCCGGGGTGTCGCCGGGGATGATGAATTCTTTAGGCGTTTGCACGATCTGGCTGAGGCTTTCGATTTGATCTTCGAGCCACTGTACCTTTTCTTCCCCGTTGAATTTAAACTTCTCAGCGTGTTCGGGCGCCGAGGCAACCTCAGACATGAGTAAATATAAATCACGCTGAATGTTCAAAAGAATAGTTTTGCTTTGGGGTGTCTGACAGGCGCTGCGCGCCACCCCCAGGGCTGCATTGGCTTCGTCAATTGCACCGACAGCCTCTGGGCGGGGGTGATTTTTAGGAACGCGTCCCCCACCCAAAATTCCGGTTGTGCCGTCGTCTCCTCGGCGGGTGTAGAAAGTTTTCATGGCGCATATTATACCCGTTCGCCAGGATTGGAAGCACTGCCAAAAACATTGCCAGGGCAATCACATCACGCAGTCTGAGTTCATCTACCCTGAATCTGGGTGTTATTGTATACTTGTGGATGTCCTAACATGCCGATATATGACCAACAGAAACGAAGAATTGATAGCCGTATAAAAGAAGAGAGGACAATAAACGATGCAAATCCGATGTTATAAATGCCACATGCCAATAGCTATGGGGCGCGAGGCGGTTGCCGAAGCCCTTGAGATGGTCGAAAAAGAAGAATTATCGCACTACGATGTCCGCTGCCCAAAATGCCGCACAACCAACCGGGTTTCGCGTCAGCAGTTAGCGCGTTTCGCACCGAAAAAGGCCGACAAAGGGAAGAAGAAATAACCGCGCGGCCGTGTATTCGCCGGCCCGTCTATTGTGTAGGAATGGCGTAATAAAGGTAGGGTAACAACATTTCGGATGCTTGCCCCGCCTTTTTTTGTTCACAAAGAGAAAAATATGCAACATCGAATTCGCCGCATATCGCAGGGATTTATTTCTGGTTTCCGAATAGTGCGCTATGCTTTTGAGCGTTTGGGGGAGGAGCGGGGGGCCGAAGCTGCCGCAGGAATGGCCTTCTATAGCTTCTTCTCGCTATTCCCCTTGCTATTGATCCTGGCGGTCTTTGGTGGCGCGCTACTCGAAAGCGCTGAGGCGCAAACCCAGGTGCTCAAATCGCTAGTGCAGGTTTTCCCGTTCTCGGGCGACTATATCGAAAGGAATATCCAGCAGGTTTTGCAGGCGCGCAGTTCGGTAGGCACACTCAGTACAATCGCCTTGTCCTGGTCGGGTTCGGCAGCGTTTGTGATTTTGGCGCGCAATATCAACCGCGCCTGGCCGGATGCCGCGCAACGACCTTTCCTCGCCCGCCGGTTGATGGCCTTGCTCATTTTGGTGGTGCTGATGATTGCCATCGCCATGATGTTATCTGCCAACACGATCACGCGCTTTCTTCCGCCAGAAGTCAATGGCGCTGCCCAAATTTTGATCCATATGCGCTATTTTTCGAATATTGTTTTGTGGATGATGTTGTTCTTAACCTTGTTAATTTTATACCGCTGGCTGCCTAATATGTATGTAACGTGGGCCGAAGGGGCCTGGGGAGGGTTGGTGGCCTCGGTGGCGGGAGCATTTGCCACCTGGGGATTTGCCCGCTATTTGAAAAGCGGTTTTGCCAATTACTCATTGGTGTATGGGTCTTTATCCGCGGTGGTGATCTTGTTGTTCTGGATTTATCTATTAGGGCTGATTGTACTCTTTGGGGCGCATCTCAGCGCCTCGATTGCTTGCCATATCCGTTTGGGGGAGTAACGTTTTCCTTGACAAGCCTGCTGGAGGGGGATATACTAACTTACCAAACGTTCAGTAAGGATCAGGTGCGCGTATGACAACGCAAACATCTCGCGTGGGCCGAGAAAAAATCTTGGACATTGCCGAAGGGTTGTTTACCGAGTTGGGTTTTCGCTCGGTTTCGATTCGCGACATTGCCGGAGCCTGCGGCGTAACCAATGCCGCGCTGTATTATCACTTTGAGAACAAAGAAGCCCTCTTTGCAGAAGTGCTCGAAAGCCATGCCGCCCGCATGAGCGCTCGTATGCAGCAGGCTGCCACATCGAAAGAAAATCTCAAAGAGCAAGTCACAGCCATGTTAGCAGAGTATATCTCGCTGGCTGGGCATCGTCGTTCGCCGCTCTTTTTGTTACGTCACCGCTCAGAAGGCCTCGATCATGAAAAAGCCCGTAAACAGCACGCCCGTTTGTTCAATACCATTATTCAACCCCTGGAAGATGTCCTTGCCCAGGCTGTCGCATTGGGCGAGATCAAGCCATTGCCCGAAGGCTATTCGGCGGCTTCGCTGCTTTTAGGCATGTTGCACGGAATGGGGCAGCATCGCCGCATGTGCCATCAGGAAGCGGTCACAGTTGAAGATGTCCGCGTGGCTGTGGATGTTCTATGGAATGGGATGCGAGGGAACTGGTAGGAGAAAGGTATTTATGAAAAATGTTAGTCGAGCAATAACTTATTTGAGAAATTACTGGCCGGTTGCCCTGGGCGGCGGTCTGGCATTACTATTGGTCAATGCCGCTAACCTGATCACCCCACAACTGCTTAAAACGCTGATTGATGAGGGCATTAGCCAATTCGATATGAATCGGGTTTGGCAGGTCGCCGGTGCGTTGGTGGGGGTCGCCGTGGTGCGGGGGCTGTTCAATTTTCTGCAGGCCTACTGGTCCGAAGTCGCCTCGCAGGGTGTTGCCTACGACCTGCGTAATACGATTTTCGAGAAACTGCAAAACCTGAGTTTTTCGTACCATGACCGCGCCCAGACCGGCAAATTGATGACCCGCATGACTTCGGATGTAGAGTTGGTGCAGCATTTTGTTGGGCGCGGGGCATTACTGCTGGCCTCCGCCATCTTGATGCTGCTGGGGACTCTGGTCATCATGTTTGTGATGAATTGGAAACTGGCCCTGGTCGTTTTTGTGGTGGTCCCGTTGATATTGGGGTTTTTCAGCTATTTTGTCCGTAAGATCATGCCCATCTCGCGGGATGTGCAGCGCAAGCTGGGGGCCTTGAATACCATCTTACAAGAGAACCTGGCCGGGATGCGCGTGGTCAAGGCCTTTGCCCGCGAAGACTACGAGATCGAGCGCTATTTGCGCCAGAACGAGACTCTGCTGGATGAAAATATCAACATGATGAAGTTGTTCTCGTCATCCTTCCCGATGGTCTTTTTCATTGCGAATCTGGGCATGGTCGGGGTCATCTGGTACGGCGGCCTGGAAGTCATTGGCCTGCGGCTGACGCTGGGAGAGTTGGTGGCTTTCACCGGTTACCTGGGCTTTATGCTGATGCCTATTTTCCAGATGGGCATGATTGGCGCAATGCTCTCACGCGCCGAGGCCTCTGCCCAACGTATTTTCGAAGTGGTCGATGCGCGCTCCGCAGTCGAAGAAAAACCCGATGCCCTGGCGCTGACCAATCTCCAAGGGCATATCGAATTCGATCAGGTGGGCTTTCGGTATGTTGGCGGGCAGGAAGATGTCATTCAGGCGGTTTCCTTCACCGCCGAACCCGGTCAGACAATTGCTATTCTGGGGCAGACCGGCGCAGGAAAATCATCCATCATTAACTTGATTCCGCGCTTTTACGATGTCACCGCAGGGCAGGTGCGGATTGATGGTCATGACGTGCGCGACCTTCAGTTGGATTCTCTGCGGAAGCAGGTTGGCATTGTTTTACAGGAAACCACCCTCTTCTCAGGGTCGATCCGCGACAATATTGCCTATGGGCGTCCCGATGCAACCCTGGATGAAATTATCGCTGCCGCGCAGGCCGCGCAGGCCGATGAATTCATCAACGAACTCCCCGAAGGATATGAAACGGAGGTCGGCGAACGCGGAGTCGGTTTATCGGGCGGGCAGAAGCAGCGTATTGCCATTGCCCGGGCCTTGCTGGTGGATCCTCGCATCCTGATTTTGGATGATAGCACATCTTCGGTGGATGCGGAAACGGAATATAAAATTCAGCAAGCGTTGGACGAATTGATGGAAGGCCGCACCAGCTTTGTAATTGCGCAGCGCATATCAACGGTGCGCAATGCCGACCAAATCTTACTCCTGGGAGATGGTCATCTGGTAGCGCAAGGGCGGCATGAAGATTTATTACAAACCAGCGAAATATACGTAGAAATATTAGAAACCCAATTCAGCAGCGAAGAATTATCTGTTGTTGGGGCGGAGGAGGTGGCGCAATGATGGGCCCCCGGCACGGAATGCAGCGAGTAGCTCAAAGTGAAGATGAAAAAGCCAAAGACCGCGGCAAAGTGGTGACGCGTTTGGTACGTCATTTGCGCCCGTATTGGCTGCTTGTCGTTGGCGCGTTCGCGCTTATTTTTATCAACGCCGGTTCGCAGGCTGCCGGGCCGTTCTTGATCGGGCGCGCCATCGATGGTTTTATCACCAGTGGCGACAAAGCCGGGTTAGCCCAAACCATGCTGCAATTAGCAGGGGTCTATTTGGCCGGGATGCTGGCGATGCGTTTTCAAATCTATATGATGTCGCTGGCCGGGCAAAAAGTACTCGCCGATTTGCGCGTGCTCATTTTCCGCAAGGTGGAGCAGCTATCGTTGCAGTACATCGAGGGGCGGGACGCGGGCGACCTGATGAGCCGTCTGGTAAATGATATTGATGCCCTCAACTCCTTCCTCAGTCAGGGCCTGACCCAGATGCTGGGATCGCTCTTTGCCTTAATTGGCGTTGTCATTGCCATGATCTCGTTGAACTGGCAATTGGCGCTGGCGGCGTTGGCCATTGTGCCGGTGATGTTGCTGACAACCGGGCAGTTTTCGCGCTGGTCGCGGCGCGCCTTCCGTAAAACGCGCGAGACGATTGGCGATGTCTCGGCGGATCTGCAAGAAGAACTGGACGGCGTCAAAGTGGCGCAGGCCTTCAATCGCAGTGATCTTAACATCCGCAAATTTGCCGAGCGCAATGCTGCCAACCGCGATGCCAATGTCAGCGCCAATGCGGTTACGTCGGCTTTTGCCCCGGCCATGGATGTACTCAGTACGCTCGATACGGCCATTGTGGCCGGGTTTGGCGGCTATATGGCCGTCAGCGGCGCGGTGACAGTTGGGGTGGTTGTGGCGTTCTTGCAATATGTGCAAAACTTCTTCCGCCCTATACAAACTGTCGGCCAGGTGTGGACGATTGCCCAGTCGGCCTTTGCGGCAGCTGAACGTGTCTTTGAGCTGATCGATACCGAGCCGGATATTCAGGATCTGCCGGATGCAGCTGCCTTGCCGCCTTTGGAAGGGCGCGTGAACTTCGAGAATGTCACCTTTGCCTATGAAGAAGGCCGCCCTGTTCTGCAGCACATCTCTTTGGAGGCAGAACCCGGCCAAACCCTGGCGGTGGTTGGCCCTACTGGGGCTGGTAAATCTACATTGGTGAGTCTCATCCCGCGCTTCTACGAAGTCAGTCACGGCAGCGTTCTGCTGGATGGTGAGGATATTCGCCATGTCACCCAGGAGAGCATCCGCAAACAAATTGGCATGGTGTTACAAGAGCCGTTCTTGTTCTCCGGCACGGTGATGACCAATATCCGCTATGGCCGCCTGGATGCCAGTGATGAAGAAGTGCATGCCGCGGCGCGTGCGGCCAACGCCCACGAGTTTATATTGCGCCTGCCTGAAGGCTACGAGACCGAGGTGGGTGAGCGCGGTGGGTTACTCAGTCAGGGGCAGCGCCAATTGATTTCGATCGCTCGTGCCATTTTGGCCGATCCGCGCATCCTGATTCTGGATGAAGCCACCGCCAGCGTAGATACCCGCACCGAGGCGCTGATTCAAGAGGCCCTGGCACACTTGCTCAAAGGCCGCACCAGCTTTGTGATCGCTCATCGTCTCTCCACTGTGCGCAATGCTGATGTCATCCTGGCGTTGGATGAAGGCCAGATTGTCGAACGCGGCACACACGACGAATTGCTTGCCCGTCAGGGACTCTACGCCGACTTATACCGGCGTCAGTTTTATGTGCCGGTGGATGCCGCGTCGAATTCACCCGCAGATGGGGAGGCTTAAGGGGGGAAGATGGATATTGTCCTGGCTCTCGGCGGCGGCGGTTCGAAAGGCAACGCCCATATCGGTGTCCTGCGCGTATTGGAACGCGAGGGGTTTCGAGTGCGCGCCATTGCCGGAACCAGCGCCGGGGGCATGGCCGCGGCGGCTTTTGCGGCTGGTTTCACGCCCGATGAAATCGCCACCCGCATGAAGGCCGTTAGCCAAAGCGAGATCTTCCCGGTGCATTTTGGCGACCAGCCCGGGTTTCTCAGCCTGGAGGGGGTCACGAAGATCATCAGCGATATGCTTGGCGAACGGACCTTCGCCGATTTAGCAATCCCCTGCGCCCTCACGGCTGTCGATCTGCACTCCGGGCAGGAGGTCATCCTGCAACAAGGCCGTGTGGTAGATGCCGTGCTGGCGACGGTGGCTATTCCGGGAATCTTTCCGCCGCAAAAGTGGGGCGACTATCGCCTGGTGGATGGCGGTGTCTTAGACCCGGTGCCTATCTCCGTTGCCCGGAGTATTTCACCCGATGTACGCCTTCCGGTGGTGGCAGTGGTGCTGTCCAAGCCGGTTAGTCAGCGCATCAGGCTGCCCTCTAACGAAGATGCCGCGTCCTCACCGATCGTCAAAACGATTGCCCGCCTGAAAGTGGCTCAGGCTTTCGATATTTTCTGGAAATCCCTGGATATTGGCATGAGCGCCAGCACCGAAATCCGCCTGCAATTAGATGCCCCCGATGTCATCATCCGCCCGGATGTTGAACACATCAGCCCGCTTGACAAGGTGGATGTAGACGAAGTGATAGAATTGGGCCAACAGGCTGCCGAAGCCGTGCTGCCAGAGATCTTCCGGGCGGTAGGCTGGCAAGGCAAACTTAAGCGCTACTTTCGTGGGAGTAAACCATGACAAGAGATTTACGCCGCTACGCCCGGCAAACGAATATACGTTTGTTGGTCGGTTTTCTTCTGTTGCTTTTTCTTGTAGGGGATGGGTTGATCTACGCCTTTTATGGGCCGCAGTCTGCGATAATGGGGTTGATCTGTTTAGGCGCGGGGGTGGCCCCACTTTTGCTAATTTTCTTGATCTTGCGGGGCATGGAGTGGATTGTCAAACGGGCGAATGAAGAATAAGCCATAGAACTTGGCAAGGCCGGGAGATAGAGATACATGATGAACAAATCCCCACTGAAATGGAAAAAAGGGCGCGGTAAGCTGGGCTTGTTGGCTCCTTTGTTGGGCGCCTGGCGCGCCGAAGCCGATTCTCCGATGGGGAAGGTCGTGTGTACCCGCACATTTACAAAAGTGCTCGATGGCGCGTATGTACAATTGATGGTTGATTGGCAGCGTGAATCCGGCAGCTACCAGGAGCTAGCCCTCTACGGCGTTGGGCCGGAAGGGGAGTTCCAATTTTGGTCCTTCACTTCAGACAAGAAACAATCGCAGGGAAGGGTGGCCGATGTGAGCGACCTGTACCCGCAAGCGATTGGTTTTGAAGCGCAGATGCCGGCCGGCCTGGCGCGCATGGCCTACTGGCCTGATGCGCAAGAAGGCTTTCATTGGGTTGTACAAGCCAAAACAAAAACGGGTTGGCGTGAAGTGGCGCTCCATCATTACATACCTGTGAAATAGTTCGATGTATGGAAACTGAAACTCTTCATATCCGTGATTGGGTATTACGCATCCGTCGGTCTGATCTTGCCGCGCTTCCTCCGGTGATCTTTTTGCTTCACGGTTGGACGGGGGATGAAAACGCCATGTGGATTTTCGCGTCAAAATTGCCGCAAGACTATCTGTTGATCGCCCCACGTGCCCCACACCCTGCCCCCCGAGGGGGCTATAGCTGGCATGAAAGGGCTGGGGAGGACTGGCCGTCGGTGGATGATTTCCGTCCGGCGGTGGCGGCGTTGCTCGATCTCATCGAGAGTTGGCCGGACTCAATCCCGGCGGATTTCTCGAATTTACGTCTGGCAGGATTCAGCCAGGGGGCAGCGCTCGCCTATTCGGTGGCATTACTCCACCCTGGGCGAGTCCGGGCGCTGGCTGCTTTGGCGGGATTTTTGCCCAATGGCGCGGCGGCCTTTCTTGATGATTTTCCCTTGAAAGACAAACCCATTTATATCTCGCACGGAACTAATGACAAATTAGTGCCTGTGGCGCGGGCGCGTCAGGCCGTGCAGTTGTTGCAAAATTCTGGGGCGGATGTGGTCTATTGTGAGTCAGATGTGGGGCACAAGCTAGGGGTTGATTGTTATCGGGGGTTGGAAATATTCTTTCAGCGGTGACCGTCACTTGCAAAGTGACGGTCACCTGTACTAATTAACGAATGACCGGCAGGGGATGATCGAACGACATGCCGGCATTGTAGTCGAAGTTCTCGGCGAGTTGGGCTTGAATGTGATTGAAGAGGATCGAGAGTGGCAGGTGCTGCGGGCAGGCTTGCTCGCACATGCCGCAGCCCGCGCAAGAGATTAGCCAGCGCATGGCCTCACGCTCAATGATGTGCCCTTCTGCATCGCGTTGCGGGTAGTGAATATCACACAATGGGCAAACGTGCATGCAGGTATCACAATCTCCGCAGCTGTTAAGTTGCTCAACCAGCGCGCCAATGTCTTCGGGGAGCAGGCTGCCCAATCCGTTGGTAATGCGCTCGCGGGTGTTTTCGCTGCGCTGAACCAGGCGGGCAGCCACGCGCTGGTGCATTTGGAGCAATTCGGGGTCGAACTCGGTTTCGGCAAGTTTTGTCAGGCGGAGTTGTTTGGCAAGGGCATTGTCCTTCACGGTGATGAGTAGATATTGGCGCACGGGTAGCCCCAGAATGCCAATGTTGATGTCGGCCAACGTTGCTTCGGGCGAAATGCACACCTGACAGGCGGCGCGGTAGCGGTAGCGCACAATACCTCCCTGACGGCTGAATTGCAGCGCTTCTTGGGTTAACCCGCTGCCAGAGCCTTTGCGTTCGGCCCGCCAGCGATATTCATCGGCGGGCAGTGTGCCCAGGCAGTCCACGCCGATGGTCAGCAAGCCATCCACCTTGAAATTCTCTTGCTTGGTCATTTCGACCAGGGTGCGCATTTCACAAGGGCGCAGCATGGCCGCGGCGCTGCCGGGGGAAGCCTCATCGAGCATGCCGGGCACCAATTTGGCCGCGTTGAGGGGCATCAGAGGCGCAAAGGGGTTGAGGTGTTCGAGTTCATCTGAATGCTCTAAAATGCGCGGGCCAGTGTGGTCGACGCGGCCATTGACCGGCGCCAGCAGTTGTTCGAGCGCCAGGGTTTGCCAGACGGTTCCAATAAACTGACGCAAAGCGCCTAAAGGGTCGCCGTGGGTGTTGAGCATCCATTGAGTAGTCATGGGGTGACTCCGTTATGGTTTGATGATTGATGGTTGATCGTATCGAAATTGGAGCATACGACCAACCACCAATTGTCAACAGCTAACTAACCGGATGTGCAAGTTTCGGCGTTTGCTGGTTGAGTAGCGAGTGCAACGAGTGTATCGAAACCAGGCATGCCACCGAAACGGGTCTCGATACAGCCTAACGGCCCACTCGGCCCGCGTTTTGTCGAATACTGCACGTCAACTAAGTTGTCTTTCTAATACTTCCGCAATATCCATCACTTGAACTTGTTCACCGACACCTTTCGAGCCGATGGCATCTTCGAACATAATTAGACAGTAGGGGCAAGCCGTGGCGACGGTTTCCGCTTCGGCATCGAGGGCGTCTTGCAGACGATGGTTGTTAATGCGTTTGTCGGGATCGGTTTCCATCCACATACCGCCGCCGCCTGCGCCGCAGCAGAAGCTGTTTTCGCCGTGGCGCTTGAGTTCTACACGCTCTACTTTGGCCTGATCGAGCAACTGGCGCGGGGCCTGGTAGATGTCGTTGTAGCGCCCCAGGTAGCACGAGTCATGGAAGGCGAGTTTCCCTTTTAGCCCGTTCCCGTTGGGTGAGATCGCGCCCAAAGCAGGAGCAGCCTCTTCAAGCAGTTCGGTGTAATGCAGCACTTCGTAGTCGCCGCCCATTTGCGGATATTCGTGTTTCAGGGTGTTGAAGCAGTGCGGGCATTGGGTGGCAATGCGCTTGAATTTTATGGAGCTGAAGATCTCGATATTTTGTTCGGCAAAGACCTGGAAGATATACTCATGCCCCATGCGCCGGGCGGTTTCGCCGCAGCAGGCTTCATCGAGGCCCAGTACGCCAAAGTCAACACCGGCCTTTTGTAACAGGCGCACTACCGATTGAGCCACCTTCTTGTTGCGGTCATCGTAAGCTGCCGCGCAGCCCATATAGAGCAGCACGTCTACTTCGTCGCCGGGGGCTAATTCGCGCACATCCAGACCCTCGGCCCAGGCCATGCGATCCTGAGGCGGCATCCCCCAGGGATTCCCCTGACGTTCCAGGTTACGCAGCGTATCGCCAACCGATTTAGGCATTTCACCGGTCATCAAAATCTGGTAGCGGCGCAAATCAATGACTCGCTCCGGCGGACGGATGAAGGCCGGACAGCGCGTCAGGCAGGCTCCGCAGGTGGTGCAAGACCACAGGGCTTCTTCTTCGAAGAAATGTTCGGGAAGTTCGGCGGTGACCGCGCCATTATTACTTGGTGCGCCAAGTGTCTCGATCATGGTGTCGCGCAGCTGGATCAGCAGGGTTTTGGGGGAGTAGGCCAAGCCGCTGAAGGTAGCCGGGCAGACTTCTTCGCAGCGTCCGCAGCGCAGGCAGGCATCGAATTCGAGCAGGTTTTGAGGAAGGAATTCGGTTACCTGGCCGACGCCCAGAACTTCAGCGGTTTCGAGATCTTCCACTTTGGTGAGCGCTCCAAATGCCCGCCGGGGATGCAGGATGATATTGAGGGGCGCATTGACCAGATGGCGCAGCTTGGTGAAGGGAATGCTGGCCGCGAAGGTCAACCCCAACGCGATGTGGGTGAGTACCAGCCAGGGGTGCAGGCTGAAAGCCCCCCCGGGGGTGAGTCCTGCACCCTGAAGCAGGCCTGCCAGCCAATTCCCGGCGAAGGAGTAACGCGCCCACTCTGGGGATGCGGCGGTCAGGCGCATGGCCTCGGTGAAGAATCCCGCCAGGGGGATGAGCGTCAACAAGAGCAGGGCGTAGGTATCGTCCCAGGCGGTGGGCAGGCTCTTCGGGCGCAGCACAAAGCGCCGGAAAGCGGCCATCAACACACCTGCCAGGATGAAAATCCCGGCCAAATCCATGATGAACTCATAGGCGAAGTAGATATTCTCGCGGGGGAAATTTTCTAACGCAAAGGGTGTGAAGAGCGCCATTTGCATCAGATTGATGGCGGTGCCGATCGCCTGGATGGTCACGCCCCAAAAGATCAGGAAATGCATGATCCCGGCATAAACCTTTTTCCAGATGCGTTTTTGCACAAGCGCATCCAGGAAAAAATCTCTCAAAGCCACCTGCCAATTTTCGACCTTTAACTTTCCACTTGTTACTGCACTCATGCTTCACCTCCCACGCGCACGTAGATCTCGCCGTTTTCAATGTAGGGTTCTAGCACTTTTAGCCCGGTGGGCGGCGGGCCAGAAATGACGCTGCCATCGGCGGGGTCAAAGAAACCATCGTGACAGGGGCAAACGATCTGGTTTTTGCCTTCGTCCCATTTGCAGATGCAGGCAAAATGAGTGCAGACCGCCGAATAGGCCCGCAGGCCGTCTGGGGTGTTAATTACCAAGGCCGGGTAGCGCCCGAAGGGAATGATTTTGGCTTTGCCGACCGGCAGTTCGGCCTCGGCAGCCACCAGCACGGGGTCTGCGGGAGTTTCTTGCAGATCTGGTGGATAGAAGTAGGCCACAACCGGGCCAAAGACAGCCGCCAGGCCGGTGGCGGCCAGTACTTTATTGACGATATTGAGGAAATCGCGTCGGGTTATTTTGCTCATAGTTAGCTCACTTCTCCCCAAATGGTCAAAGCGATCAGGATAACCATCAGGATGGTGATGACGATAAAGCGCGTTCGGGATGTTTTGGACGAAGTATCGGGTTTGTTATCCAGAAACGGCCAGATCATAACGATGCCTGCCAGAATCACGGGGATTACCGCGCCGGTTGTTTTTGGCAGATACTTGAGCAGCTGATACATCGCCAGGAAGTACCATTCGGGTTTGACATGGGCAGGGGTGTCCATCGGGTCTGCCGGGGGTTGCAGGCCGACCGGATTGAACAGGCCGATGATGCCGATGACGATCAGGCCGATGCCAAACCACAGGGCGACTTTCGCTTCCAGGCCGACATGGTCGGGATAGAAGGGGACAGAATTTTCATCGGGGGAGATATTTTCAGACATGATCGGTCTCCTATAAGGGCTTCATGATGCCCTGGCGGCGCACCATGACGAAGTGCATCCCCATGAAGGTCACGGTAATGATCGGGACGATGAGGACATGCAGGGCATAAAAGCGGCTCAATGTCAGCGCGGTGATGTTCCATCCCACCCGCAGGAAGACCAGCGCCAGATTTCCGATGGCGGGCATCGCCCCGGCAATTTCGGTGGCGACGGTCGTGGCCCAGTAAGCGCGTTGATCCCAGGGGAGCAGGTAACCGGTCAGGCCAAAGGCCAGGGTCATAATCAACAGCGTCACGCCGCTGACCCAATTGAGTTCGCGCGGCTTTTTATAGGCCCCCATGATGAAGACCCGCAGCATGTGAGCGGTAGCCATCAAGATCATGCCGTTGGCCGACCAGTGATGGATCATGCGGATAGCCGCCCCAAAACGCACTTCGGTTTCGATGAATTGGATGCTGGCATAGGCGGCTTCGGGTGTGGGTTGGTAATAGAATGCCAACATGATCCCGGTGAGGCATTGCACGGCGAAGAAGAAGGATGTCAGACCGCCCAGGCAATACCACCAGCGGCGCTGCCAATCGGGCACCGGTTTGGTGAGCATTTTTTCGAGCGGCTTGGCGACATCGTAGCGTTCGTCAATCCAGGTTCCGGCGCGGGTCAGGAGCGGTTTCCAGGGGGCGCGGGTTTGCCACATGCTGACGCTTTGCACCATGCCAAAAACGAAGACCGCCCCGGCAGTGCCAAAGACCAGCCAGCGGATCAGCGGTGTCCACAGCCCTTTTTCCTCCCCGACGATGTGACAATGCAGGCAGGGATCTTGTTTGGCGGGCGGGGGCAGAGCCGATGATTCGACCGCGGCTGGTTCCAGCCCGGCGCTGGCGCGTGCCAGATCGAAGTTCGGCTCTCCTGTGGCAGCCAGGGCCTGATTGCCGTGTGTGAACAGCAGCAAGAGCGCGCCGACTGCCGCCACAGTCATCAGGCTGAGGAGTATTACTCGACGATAACGAAGAACCATAGGTCACCTCTGTGTGAGTTGAGAAAAACAGGGGGTATCCAAAATTTATCCAGTTTAAAGCGTATTCGATTTGGGGATGCGGCGCAATTGCCCAGGTCTGATTCCGATAAGGCCTAGACCTTAATTTTGTAAAAAAAAAGCCTTAGTAATCTTCCCCCATGAACCACAATAGAGATTACCCCCAGGTTTGCCGCACCAACATTGGCAAGATCTCTCCAGAAGAGCCGGGGATAAAGAAGCAATCTTTTCTTTTCGCCCCCATTTTGAAGGATTGCGGCTTGGTGAGTTTTTTGAGTTTCGGCTCCGGCTTGGATGGGTTGGCGTGATGATTGAGCGATCGGAGGTAGAGATACCGGGTGAGGGGGGTGGCGTTTGGGTTGATTTCCACAACGCATGCACCGGCTTCGAGCGCCAACTGCGGCAGGGAGGCCGCCGGCTGCACCAGCGCTGAAGTGCCTATCGAGAAAAAGACGTCGCAATTTTCGGCTGCGGCCAGCGCGGCGCGCAAGGCCTCTCTGGGTAGAGTTTCTCCATACCAGACCACAGCGGGGCGCAAGAGTCCCTCACAGTCTCCCTGAGGGCAAAGGGGAGCCTCGGGGTCGCGGTTTGCCCATGTTGTAGCAATCTGGCCGCATTCATTACAGCGGGTACGGCGGATATTGCCATGCAGTTCAACAACACCTGAGCTGCCTGCCATCTGATGCAGACCGTCTACATTTTGGGTGATTAGCTCAAAAGTCGCTTGGGATTCCTCGTCTTCCGCGTCTCGATAGAGGACGTGGTTTGCCATGTGAACCAACGAGTAATGTCCAGGGTTGGGCTGCGCCTGGGAAACCAACCCACGCCGCCACTGGTACCACAGCCAAACCCGTTCCGGATTTTTACCGAATGCTTGGGGCGTTGCCAGGTCTTCCGGGCGGTACTGTGCCCACATTCCGGTTTGGGCTTCACGAAAGGTAGCGAGCCCACTTTCTTTAGAAACCCCCGCTCCGGTGAGTACGGCAACACGCCTGGCTTTGAATAATATTTCGATCAATTCACCGGGGATTGGATTCTTCGACATCGGAAAAATTTTTCCAAACATAGGCTCAGGCGTGGGTTTTGTCCCAATAGCGTTGCAGCCCCGCCGCCGACATCCAGGCTGGGCTGGCTTTCTCATACGATTCGAGGAATTCCACTGAAACGCCGTCGGCCAGGGCGCGCTGGCGCTCCCAGGCGGCAATTTCTTTTTCGAAGGCTTCCACTGGAAGTTGGCGCGGCAACTCGGTTTCCATCCAGGCTTGAATGTCATCCAGGCCTTTTGCCAAAGCCCTTAAGTGGGAAGCTGGATCATCGAAGATTCCAAAGTGGGTTGGGGCGATGAAGTCGATCTCCAATGCGGCCAGGCGCTGGACACTCTCGCGCCACTTTTCCAAATGAAACTCCGGGGGCGGGGTGGGAATGCGCACATGCCGCCGGGCAGAACCCGCCATGCGCACACCACCAACGTCGCCGCTGAAGCAAGTCTTCTCAAAAAGGTAGGCCATGTGATGGTAGGCGTGTCCCGGTGTATCGAGGGCGTGAAATACCAGCCCCTCGATCTCAATTTCGTCGTTGTCTTGCAAGATGCAAAGTTGCTCCTCGTGAACCGGCACAAACTCGCCCCACAGGGTTTCCATCTGATCGCCGTAAATACGCCCGGCGCTGCGCAGCAATTTCTCGGGGGCAATCAGGTGCGGCGCGCCAACTTCGTGTACATGGATGCGCGCGCCTTTTCGAGCTAGCCAGCCGGCCGCTCCGGCGTGATCGAGGTGAATGTGGGTAAGCAGTACATCGCTGATTGCCTCTGGGTTGAGATGGTGCGCCGCCAGGGCTGACTTGAGGCTTTCGACCGTTGAGCCAGCGCCGCATTCGATCAGTACTCCTCCGTGCGCGTGCGGGATGAGATAGGCGGCTATGGCATTGGGAATTCCCAAAAAGTTGAGGTCAAGGGTATGGATGGGGGACTGTGTCATAGTTGCTATGCAGATATCATGGGATGGATTGGTTATATTGTAGCACGGGATGATTATTGTTCTTGGAGCCAGGTTTCAGGGAGTGGTCAATAGCATGGTGTTGCGAAGTCCATGAGCGGTGGGGTGTAATTGGGGAAGCGTTGCTTGAAAAGCTGTCGCTGATTGTAAGCGAAGACAAAGAGCTTGACGGCATCACGCAAAGCATGTTCACAACGTGAAAAACATCGCGACTTGCGTCTCAATCGAGCCAAGTAATGGCGCAAGTCTGCGTTATCGCCTTCTACAGCGTATGTTTCGCTCTTGTCCTTCATAGGATAATGGATCGCCGGTGAATAGAGTGCTGTTTTGTAGGCATCATAATCATCACTGTAGTAATCATGGCCCTGAACGCTATTGGCCAACATTTCTTGAACTTCATAGCCACGACGCCTATAGCTGACCAGCGCCAACGCGTCCATCCAGCGCAGCAGGCGTACATCCTCGATCCAGATGCGCAGCTTGGGCCGTGTTCCCTGATATTTTCGCAGCCCTTTTAGCAAGTCATCTCGCTCGTGGATGCGCCCATTAGGCGCGATCATGTGGAAACCATCTGCCAGCACACCTTCCAGACGGATGAAATTCTCATCCGTATTTTCCAGGCCGCCGGTGAACCAATCCTGGAAAAATTGGTGCAATTCCCAAATTTCATGCTCAATTCTTAAAAAAGCCAGGGAATGGGCACGCAATTGAGCAGCCATAGACGCTATTTGCCGAGCCAGGCCTGAATAGTGGCGAGATGCTTTTCCTCGTGCTTAAAGGTACTTGCGGCAATCCACTGCCAAAGGGGGGCGTCTTTAAGCCAGGAATAGCGTTGGGGATCGTTCAGGTCGCTGTCTGAGAATCCTTCCAACCTGCGGATGGTTTGCTGGCGCACGCCGTTGAAATCTGGGAGAATGCGTTCCAGCGGGCGTTCTCGATGTTCCTGATACCATTGCTCGTTGATGATGTCATAGTCCTTCGCAAAATGGGCTGTCGAAGGCGGCTGGCCTTGCTGCACCTGCCAGAGCAGTTTGACTAATTCGGATTCCCACAGCATGATGTGAACGAGAATGTCCTTGACCGACCAATGTCCTTCAACGCCCGGGCTTATGAGTTGTTCATTGGTGAGTATGTCGAGAACCTGGGAAAATTGCTCGCGGGATTCTTTCAACTGGGATTTGAGTTCCGGTTTGTTCATTGTGTCCTATTCTAAATAACTGCATGCGCCATCGAGGAAACTGATTGTGGCCCATTTCCCGCTCTCGAAGTTGTAACGTTGAATCCATTCCCCGCTGCCGATGGGTACCGTCAGGATAGTGCTCTCCTCGGGGGAGCAGACATACAGGTCGAAGGCAGGCGCCTCGAAACTCGATTCATTGAGCGGGGTGCATTTGCCGCGGGGGATGGCGTCTAAGTAGCCGGGCAGCAGATAGCTGAGCGATGGGGGATAGGCTCCTTCTTGCGTGTGATAGCGCTCAACGGCTGCGATCAACGGCTGGGCGGAGCGCTGATTGAGGCTGAAGCATAGCGAGCGGAAGGCGATCAACTCAAAGAATGGAGCCGCCAAAAGTATGGGTATCAACACCGCCCCTAGATAGAACATCCTGCGCAGGCTGGCGTTATTTTGCAGCGTTTCCCACTGGCGGCTTCGCAGCCAGATCGTAATGATTGCCGCGATCAACGCAACGGGGATCAGCAAGCAAGTGATGGCGGCTACGAAGAATGTGCCTGTCGAAAAGAAGATGTAATAGGCCAGCCCAAAGCCCAGCAGTGCCAATGAGCCGAACAATGCCAGACTCAGCCAGCGATTTCGATTTTTGAGGGCGCTGAGATGCAACGGCCCGGCGGACAATCCGAGAACAACTAAAGTGAGCGTAAGAAATGTGAGCATGTGTTTACCCCTCCCCGGCCCTCCCCGATTTCGGGGAGG
>CAYFMI010000046.1:0-5406 GCA_964344175.1 uncultured Anaerolineales bacterium | reverse complement strand
GTTTACCCCTCCCCGGCCCTCCCCGATTTCGGGGAGGGGGCTGCATCCCCTCGATTGCGGGGAGAACTGCCGCTGGCGGACAATCCGAGAACAACTAAGGTGAGCATAAGAAATGTGAGCATGTGTTTACCCCTCCCCGGCCCTCCCCGATTTCGGGGAGGGGGCTGCATCCCCTCGATTGCGGGGAGAACTGCCGCTGGCGGACAATCCGAGAACAACTAAGGTGAGCATAAGAAATGTGAGCATGTGTTTACCCCTCCCCGGCCCTCCCCGATTTCGGGGAGGGGGCTGCATCCCCTCGATTGCGGGGAGAACTGCCGCTGGCGGACAATCCGAGAACAACTAAGGTGAGCATAAGAAATGTGAGCATGTGTTTACCCCTCCCCGGCCCTCCCCGATTTCGGGGAGGGGGCTGCATCCCCCCGTTTACGGGGGGAACTGCCGCTGGCGTCCAATCCGAGAACAACTAAGGTGAGCATAAGAAATGTGAGCATGCGTTTACCCCTCCCCGGCCCTCCCCGATTTCGGGGAGGGGGCTGCCTCCCCCCGTTTACGGGGAGAACTGCCGCTGGCGTCCAATCCGAGAACAACTAAAGTGAGCGTAAGAAATGTGAGCATGTGTTTACCCCTCCCCGGCCCTCCCCGATTTCGGGGAGGGGGCTGCATCCCCCCGTTTACGGGGGGACTGAGGGGGGTCAGATACCCATTCTTCCAGTACTCCCATCAACTCATCCAAAACTGCTTGCAAATTGAAAAGCACCTCTTCATTCTTGAAGCGGATTACACGCAAGCCCAGGCTTTCCAGATATTCCTGGCGGACAGCATCTTCTTCTACAGTGTAATCGTGGCTTGACCCATCCACTTCGATAATGAGTTTAGCTGCCGGACAATAGAAATCGACGATGAAAGGCCGAATGCTGTGTTGGCGGCGAAATTTTACTCCGAATTGCTTTCGCCTCAGTTGTTGCCACAAGATGCTTTCCGCCGGTGTTGGCTCTTTTCGCATCTGGCGGGCCAGGGGTTTGATTTTATGCCACAATGTGGGAGATGTATGCCAGGGTGTGTTGTCTTTTTGTGAATCATTTTTCATAACAAAAACTCTCCCGGCCTGTCCTTTTTGCCCCTCCCCGATTTTGGGGATGGGGCTGCCTCCCTCTGCTGACGGGGGGACTGAGGGGATCACACCAATTCCAATTGCCCTGTCCGGCGGGTGTCCATCAACCGTTTGCGGAAGATTGTCCAGGCCAGAGCGGCATACAGCACCCCGATGAGCGCTTCTCGCCCGATCAATGGGGCGGCCTCCAGATAGGTGGCGCCATCGATCACCTGGCGGATTGCCATCAATCCGTGCGTGAGGGGCAAGAAACGGCCAATGGTCTGCAACCCGGCGGGCAGCGCCTCGATGGGAAAGTTGACGCCGCAGACCACGAACATAAAATACGACACCATATTGCTGACCAGCATCCCGGTGCGCGTGGGCAAGGTAATTGAGCCGAGCAGCCAGCCCAGACCGGCCATCGAGGCGGTGGTCAGCAGCATCAGGGGGGCGGCCAGCAGCAAGGCCCCGGCGGATAAATTCGCGTCGGGCATGAAGGGAGTCAGCACCACGAAGGTGGTCAGCACACCGAGCAGCGAGTCGAGATAACCGGCGGCCGCCCGCCCAATCATCAACGGCAGCCAGTTGGCGGGAGCGGCCAGAAGCAACGGGAAGGTTCCGGCCCATTTCTCAATTTCAATGGAGACGCCCAGATTCACCAGCGACATGATGGCAGCATTGCCCATGGCGTTACCGATCAGGGCGAAGCGCCCCAACTCAGAGCCGCCGGCTGTGTTCGCCAGAATGACGAAGAACAAGGGCTGCAAGATAAAGCGCGGCAGTTTTGTGCCCAGCAGCCGGGGCAGCGAATAATCAACCGCGTCCATTGCGATGGAGGCGCGCACCCCGGCCATAAACGTGCGCCAGATTCGACGAATTACCATTGCTGCAAACCTCCTTGCTGGCGCACCAGGCGTTCGATCAGGCGGTAGAGGTAATGCCCGATGACGAAGTACACCGCTGAAAGACCGATCAATGCCAGATAGGTGGTGGCTGTCGTCCATTCCCCGGCCAGCCCGGCTGCGCTGGCCAGCGAGAGATTGCCCCAGGTGGAAACCAGGCTGTAACTCAACGGGCGGATCCAAAGCGGCAGCACGGTCAGCGGGAAGGTCAGGCCGGATAGGATGAAGATGGGGTAATTGAGCACCGTCGCCAGATGCCCGGCGGCACGCGCCAGCACAAACAGGCTGCCCAGCAACAGGCCCAGCATGGTCATCGCTACCAGGGTCAGCAATATTGCTCCCAGGAAAGCCAGCGGCTGCTCGATGTTCAACGGCAGGCGGTAGACAGCCAGCCCGGTGGCGAAGGTCAGCGCCAGGGCCAGGATCGAGGCCAGGGCATTGGAAAGTGACTTGCCCAGCAAGATGATCTCCAGCGAGGTTGGCGTAGCGACCAGGAATTCCAGCGTCCCGCTGCGGCGTTCGTCTTGCACAATAGTTCCCGATGTCCACAGGTTGTTGTTCCAGATGCCGATCATCCCGGCGCCGATGACGGCGTACAGGCTAAGGTTCGGCTTACCGCCATAGCGGTAGATGCCCACGCTGAGCAAGGTGAAGAGCACCGGCTGGATGAAGAGTGTCCCGATGAAGAAATTATCGGTCGCCCGGCTGACAGCTTGCTCGCGGAAAGAACTGAAAAGGGCGCGGAAGGAAGATTTTAGTTTCATAGGCGTGTTTTTTCGGACGCAGATTTTCGCAGATTTGCACGGATCAAAAATACCAAATCGGGTAGATCAGCGTTCATCCGCGTCCAATAGTTATTTTGCGCTTCTTTTTAGGACGCAGATTATCCTGATTATATTTGATTATGATGATGTATTTTCAGCCCATGATAAAGAGCCTTTGCGCTCATTGTCAAAGGCTTTTCGTTTTATTTCGGGTTTGGGACCAAAATTTAAAAGCAGACCTACCTCATATCGTGTGGCTTTCAGGTAGTTTAGCAACTGGGCTTCATGATCCTCGACGAGTTTCTTGACCGCTTTCAATTCAACAATCACGGCATCAGCAACAAGCAGGTCGGCGAAATATTCTCCGATGATTTCACCAACGTAGTAGACATTGATGCGTGCTTCTTCAACCACCGTCAGTCCTAAAGCTTGCAGTTCCATCGCTAAGGCTCTGCAGTATATTCTTTCGAGGAAACCATAACCCAGGTTGTTATACACTTTGTAAAACGCTTGAATAATCAACTCGGTTATCTCAGAATGCTTATATTCCATGATTTACCATCCAGAATAATCAGGTAGATCAGCGTTCATCCGCGTCCAATAGTTTTTCACGCTTCTTTTTTAGAACGCAGATGTCGCAGATAAACGCTGATAAGATTAAATCTGCGTCCAATTATGTCTTCATCGCCTCAGGCCCTACCAGACGCACGTAAGCATCTTCGAGGGTGGGCTGACGGGTGACGACGCGCTGGATTTTGGCGCCTTCGAGGATGTGGATGAATTCACCGACCAGCGAGGCTCCGCCGGGGGATTGAATGATGAACCCCTGGGCCAACTGGCGCGGCTCGATGTTGACCGCTTCGACCCGGGGGTGCGCCCGCAGTTGAGCGATGGCCTGTTCGGAGGCCCCGATGGCTTCAATTTCGACGACTTCCAGATCGGCGACGGTTTCTTTCAATACAGAAGGCGTATCGACCATCAGCACCTGGCCTTTGTTGAGTACCGCCACGCGCTGGCAAAGCTCATCCACTTCGTACATGTAATGGCTGGTTAGGAAGATGGTCTTGCCTTGAGTACTCAAATCGCGGATGATGCGCCGGATTTCGCGCCCCGCTACCGGGTCGAGGCCGATGGTTGGCTCATCAAGGAAGACAATCTCCGGGTCGGAGATCAGGCCGCGGGCGATGTGCAGGCGCTGTTTCATGCCGCGGCTGAAATTCTCCACCCGCTCCTCGGCGCGCTCACTCAATCCCACCAACTCCAACAGGGCGGGGATGCGCTTTTTCGCATCTTCCGGCGGGACATGGTAGAGATCGGCGAAATAGCTCAGGGTGTCGTTGGCGCTCAAACGCCAGTACAGGCCGCGCTCGCCGCCGAAGACTATGCCAATGAGCGGGCGGATCTGGCGGGCCTGCTTGACAATGTCTAGTCCCAGCACCGTGGCGGTTCCGTTGGTAGGGAGTAGGATCGTGCTAAGAATTTTGGTCAGGGTGGTTTTCCCGGCGCCATTGGGTCCCAACAGGCCGAATAACTCGCCCTGCCCGATCTCCAGGTTGATGTCTCGGAGGGCCTGAATCTCTTTCTTCTGCTTGCGGATGACGCCGGTTTTCGAGATGTAGGTGCGGGACAGATTGTGGATTTGAATAACAGGCATTGGGGCAATCCTAGTGTTTTTTTCGTTGGACGCAGATGCACATACGATTATGGGGTAGCGGTTCTACTCAGGCGTTCCAAGCCCTGGGGTGAACTTTCAATTCAGACTCAGGAAGAGAATTACCGGAGCATCATAACCTTCTAAAAAAATTCCTTCTGAGCTCATATGATTTGCCTTAGTTTAGCGCGTGTATATGCTGCAATAGTAAAACTATCGGTAATTTGTCCTTTGTCTATGTGACTCTCCAGTTCATCTAAGGATAAGAAAACGAAGTCATCAATACCTTCAATTACATTTGGAGTGCCTTCTGTTTTGCCATGAACAAAAAATAATTGTGTCGCCGTACTTTCCAGGCCTGTGTTCACATGCAATAGACCAAGATCAAAAAATTCGTCTGTAGATATACGCGCTTCTTCCCATAGTTCTACTTTTGCTTGCTCCAGAGTAGGTACGTTTGGCTCCCCAAATCCACGAGGAATCTCCAAATGCCAAGATCGAGTTGCATGACGAAATTGCTTTAACAATAAAAAGGTTTTTGATTCTTTAATAAACGGTAAAATTGCTACACTTTGACCACCATACATGGATGCTCGATCGATCAAACGAATATACCCGTTTAGCCTTCCGTCAGGAAATCTAACTAAATCTCTAATGCCTATAATATACGGATCGTCTAATATCACGCCTATCTCAGCCCACTGAATGCATAGATCGTCTTTGGCCAAGTGTAACTTACGCGCTTCTTGCCACTCTAAAATAGTTTCACTATTCGTGATTACTTCCAGCGCTGCATTTTCATTTCGAAACAAATCGGGGAATGTTTCCACTAATTTCCAATAGTTCATAGTCATTTTCTATTTTTGCTTTTGAGGGTGGCAGTAATGGTTGGGTTTAGTGGTTCGCCTGATGACATTGATAATGAAAACTCAACTTGACTAAAGAGTTTCTTGGCATAGGTTGGCAAAGATGAAAGAAAACCTTTGATCCGAT
>CAYFMI010000045.1:0-32150 GCA_964344175.1 uncultured Anaerolineales bacterium | reverse complement strand
CAACCCTGCTTATCTGGACTAGATCACCGTAACTCCCTATATTGAATTTAAGGGCGTTTGTTTGTGCACGCAGGGGTGTTATGCGGCTTTTCGTCGTGATAAGATTTCTATTTCGTTATCATAAACGATTTTTTTCTTGTATAATACACTTATTGCGTTGCAATTTCAGTGCGGCTTCGTAAGAATATACATGATAATATCAGAAAGGGCAAGGGGATCATGGAAACGAAACCAAAGAAACTCCTCGATCAGGTACGCGACCGCTTGCGCGTTAAACATTACTCTATTCGCACAGAGCAAGCCTATGTGATGTGGATCCGCAGATATATTCTCTTTCACAACAAGCAACACCCCAAAGATATGGGCGACGAACACATCGCCGAGTTTGTCGTCCACCTGGCTACGCAGGAGAATGTAGCCGCCAGCACGCAAAACCAGGCCTTGAGCGCGCTATTGTTCTTGTACCGCGAGATACTCCACCAGGAAATCAAAACTAGCTTCGAATATATGGGCGCAGCCCGGTCGAAACACCTGCCTACCGTGCTGACGCCCGAAGAAGTCCACACCATCATTCAGCTATTAGACGGCCAGCATCAACTGATCGCAAAAATTCTCTATGGCGGCGGCCTGCGCTTAACCGAATGCTTGCGCCTGCGGGTAAAAGATCTCGATTTTGAGTATCGCACCATCACCGTGAAAGACGGCAAAGGCGCCAAAGACCGCGTCACTGTACTCCCCGAAAGCCTGATCGCCCCGCTCCAAGATCATCTCACCCGCGTCGAATTAATGCACCGGGACGACCTTGCCCGAAAATTCGCCGGGGTCTCCATGCCCACCGCGCTTAATCGAAAATATCCCAAAGCGGCCTTTGATTGGATTTGGTACTATGTCTTCCCCTCGAAGAGCTTGTCGGTCGATCCGCGCACAAGCAAGAAATTACGCCACCATTTGCACCCCAGCGGCACGCAAAAAGCCATCCGGCGGGTGGCGCGCCTTTCAGGGATTGGAAAACGCGTCACACCCCATACCTTCCGCCACAGCTTCGCCACCCACCTGCTCGAAAACGGCTACGATATTCGCACAGTGCAAGAACTCCTCGGCCACAAAGATGTGCGCACCACCATGATCTATACGCATGTCCTCAACCGGGGCGGATTAGCCGTTCGCAGCCCGTTGGATCATTGACTCCCGCTCAGATACGCAACCATACGGCTCAACGCCAGGATCAGCGCCAAACCAAAGATCAGCCCCCAACCGAAGGTATACTGAAGATTCAGGTTCAAGGCCAGAAGGCTGATCGCCGCCCCCAAAAGCAGCGCCCCGCCCAAACGGAGTCCATGACGGCGCAGCCTTTCATCCTCATCTTCCACCCGCTGCGCCCATTGCATCTGCCGCCCAAGATGGGCAAAATCCCAGGCCGCCAGCGCGGCAATCCCCCCAATCAACAAACCAATTTCATTCACCCCCAGCCAGATTCCGGGCAGCAGCAACGAGACCATCAGGAGAAAACCAAGATTGGCAGCCCAGACGCGGCGATGGGCTAACGCCCAAAAAACGGCCACGGCTAACGGGACGAGGCCCAGGGGTGGGGTGCGGGAAAAGAGAAAAACCAACGAGAGGGAGACCGCGCTGACAATGACGGCGGCATAGAATAAGCGGGCGGCAACCTTCATGGGGAAACTCCCGAGGCGTGAATTTGCGGAATTGGGCGGCTGAGGGCCATATGCAGCGCGCCTTCAAGCGGCCGATTTGGGTCCCAATCGAGTACTTGCACCCCTGCCTGACGCAGTTTTGCCAACATCAGTTTGCGCTCCAACCGCGCCAGCCGAACAGCCAAATTATGCGCGGCGTTATCGACAGCGAGGGCGCGGGCTTCGAAGGCCACCGGATCGGGGCTGACCACCAGGAGGGCGTAGCCGCGCGCCCGCAGCTGAATCAGCACGGGGAGGTCGTCGGTGTGCAGCGGGCTAATCAGCACCAATTGCGATTTAGCAGGCAGCAAACGGCGGGGGAGTTTTTCTAATTTCTCGAAGATCCTGCTTTCGCCGGGCCGGGCGCGCGCCAGGCTTTGCAATATGCGCTGGCGTTGCAGTTTGCCATACCCCGGAAAGGTCCAATCAAGCTGCAAGCCATACAGCAACAACCCAACGCGGTTGCCGTCGCTGAGGAAACTATCGGCCAGCGCGGCAGCAGCCTGAACGCCAAGTTCAAAGAGCGACTCGCCCCCATTGACCTGCACCTCACTGCGGCGGCGGGTATCGAGAATGATGCCGACATCGGCAACGCGCTCCTGCTCGAATTGATTAATAAAAAGCGCCTGGCGACGGCGGGCGCTGGCACGCCAATTAATCCAGCACAGAGGGTCGCCCTGTTGATACGGACGCACCCCAAAGAACTCGATCCCAGGGCCGCCACGGCGGGCAGGGATATACCCGGCATAGACGCGCGTGGCCCGCGGGCGAATGTTCACCCGCCCCAGACGCGGCACTTCGGGCTGCACAAACAGCCGGCCCTTTGCCGCAACCCGGCGGGATTGCAAATGAACACCCAGGCGGTCGGCGGCTTCCAGCGCCACATCTGCAAAGCGGTAGTAGCCCCGCCCGGCCCCAACGGTGTAGCACAACTCGGCGGACTGACCCGGCGGCAGCGCAGTAAGCAAGCGGCTTTCGCCCGATAATACATGCAAACCTTCTGGAAGCTGATCGGCGATGAAGAGACTCTCAATATGCGCGCCATGATTGGTCAGCGTCAGGCGAATCTCAACCGGCTCTCCGGGGGCGGCGCTCTCGGCGCTGATCTGGCGGCGGGCACGCAGATCGAGAGTCTCAGGGCCGTAGAACATCCCCGCGCCCAAGTAGATTACAAAGGGGATGGCGAGCGCCAGCAAGGCGCCATTGCGGGCAGCCAATGCGATCAGCAACAGGGTGTAGATCAGGCCAACAAGGATGAGATGACGTTTCATTGAAATTTATTTTCTGGTTACATGCCATTTTGAAATAGGGCGCGGATTGACACGGCTATTTCACTGATGTTCAGTATTACAAGTTCTCGGCCTGTTTTTAGCTTTTTCCGCGTTCATCAGCGCTCGTCCGCGTCCTATTCGATAAAACTGCCCAGTAGCTAGTGGTGTGTCAAGCCTGATGCGTCCTCTCCTGAAACGGGCACTCTCGTGCCCTACTACAAACTCACCAATTTTTGATTGACACACCACTATATCCATTTTCTACAAAACACCTGCACGCAAAGCAGAGTTTACGCAGTCGAAGCGCGCTACTCAATCACCGGAACGGGGACAAGGTTAGCAATGGTATCTAGCACTTCGTAGGCCGCCATCTTGTTCATCCACAGGTCGGGTTTCAAGATCAAACGATGCCCTAACGCAGGTTGAATGAAAAGTTTGACATCATCAGGAAGCACATAGGCGCGGCCTTCCAGGGCGGCGCGGGCGCGGGCCAGTTTTAGCAACGCCAACGAGCCGCGCGGGCTGGCCCCAACAGCGGTACGTTGATCACGGCGGGTGTGATGCACCAACGCCGCGATATAGGCCTCGATGTCGGGATCCACATGAATATCTTCGAGAGCCGCACGCATGGTCAGCAGCTCTTCGGCGTGGGTGACCTGCTGCAAGGCAAAGGCATCGCTGCGGCGTTGACGGCGGCGGAACAAAATCTCTTGCTCTTCTTCGAGCGAGGGATAGCCCACCGAGAGTTTCATGATAAAGCGGTCGAGTTGCGCCTCGGGGAGCGGGAACGTGCCTTCATATTCGATGGGATTCTGCGTCGCAATGACCACAAACGGCTGCGGCAGCGGCATGGTCTCCCCGTCCAATGTGACCTGGTGTTCCTGCATGGCTTCGAGCAGCGCCGACTGCGTTTTGGGCGAGGCGCGGTTGATTTCATCGGCCAGGATGATATTGGCGAAGATGGGGCCTTTGCGCAGTTCGAAGGTATTCTGCTGGCGGTTGAAGATGTAGCTGCCGGTTATATCGCCAGGCAGCAGATCGGGCGTGAACTGAATCCGCTTAAATTCCAGGCCCAGTGCGCTGGCAAAACTATTGGCAACGAGGGTCTTCGCCAAACCGGGATAATCTTCGAGCAGCACATGCCCGCCCGCCAGAATAGCGACGATGATATGCTCCAAGAGATGGCGCTTGCCAACAATGGCTTGCTCTACTTCGGCGATAATTTTTTGGCTGGTGGAAGAGAGATGCGAAATGGGTTGTGTCAAAAGTACCTCCATACGATAGTGAGAATGCCACTTAGAGCAGTTCTTCTAAAAAGGCCACAAGCGCTGCATGCGGTAAATCGAGCGGGCCGCTTTGGGACGATGAGAATATTCTTTGCGACATGACCGCATTCAGCTCAAAGCCGCGCGCCGCTTTTAGATAGGCTTTTATTTCGGGCGGCAGGGCGAGTTCATCGTTCTCCAGCCGGGTATGAATTTTCGCCACCGACTCACCGGCCCGATAAGCCAGAGTTTCTATGATGAGATCGCTGAGGTATTGGGCAAAACGCCATTGCATATATTTGCCGCGCTCGGCATCATCGAGACGCTGCTGCCAAACGCGAACACGGGGCGGGATGGGTTCGGGCTGATCGGAGGTGAGGAGGAGAGGACTGCGCCTGAGCTTAAGACTCAGGAATGCCAGAATCAGCGCCAGGATGATGAATGAGACCCACAGGACTTGTTGATCGAAACTGCGGTACAGCAAGCCCCCCAACCACGAAAGATAAGAAAACGGCACAAGGATCAACTCGCCGATGAGCTGCGGCCAAAAGAGTATTGCCAGCGCCCCCAGCACAAAAGCAATGGAGGCGGCAGTAAGCAAACGTCGGCTCATGATACTCCCTTCCCAGTGGCGCGAATCGCTTCCAGGCAGGCCAGGGCGGCGGCTTCTTCTTCCTTGCCAAGTGAAGCGCCCCCATAGCGCGCCAGCTCAAAGAGGCGCGTGAGCTGCCTCACTTCGGGCGCGGGGAATCCCTGTTGGGTGAGTTCATCTTCGAACTCGCGCGGGGTCATCGCATCCCCGCGCTTAATGCCTCGGTTTTGCTGCAAAACACCTACCATTTCGGCGTAGCAACGCAGCACAACATCCTTTAAGTCTACACCGGCGCGAATTTCGTTGAGGGCTTCTTCGGCCTCGGCGCCAACTTGTGCCAGGGTGCGGGCACGTCCGTTCCACCAGCGCATGACCACCCAGGCCAGATACCCCAGCAAGGCAATGAAGACAAGATTGGCAATCCAATGAAGCCATTGCGGCGTTTGCGGCTGGAAAGCCGACGGCAGAACAGCGTTTTCATTGGTAATCGTTTCGGCAATCCCATCCAGGTTCAATAAGTCACCCGGCGTAAAACGCCCGCATTGCCGCATGAGTAAGATCAGCGCGTAACCGGTCAGGCCCAGGGTGACGGCCCGGCGGAGCACTTTTTTGCGCACCTCCGGCGAGATGACAAAATAGATGATCGAAAGTGGAAACAGCACCCACAGCAACAGGATGGCGGCGATGCGCCACACCCCTACCAGATTCCAGGTTTTGAATCCCAACGCGTCGGTCGGAAGCTGTTGCTCCTCCGCAGAAAGGAAAAAGGGCTGACCGGGCAGGAACTCCACATCGGATAGGCCCGCGGCAAGAAGCACCAGCCCAATCAGGCTCATTATGAGGAGTAGTATTATGCGTGTGCGCGGGGTGAGTGGCATGGGTTTAGATTGTGATAATGCTGCATGTGTTCAAGGTGTTTGCGCTTCGACTGCGCTCCCGCAGGTCGCTCCGCTCTGCGTGAAGGTTTTTTCTCACATCGAGACAGTGCGCTTCGCGTTGCGCGCAGATGCCGCGAGCGCTCTTCGATTGCGTAAACTCCGCTCAGCGCGAAGGGTATATCAATCCGTCAACTGCCGCTTTTAGTACTCTATCCGGGGCGGATGGGTTCACCAACTAGACCTGGGCGACAGGGATGGTGAGCGAGAAGGTTGACCCCTTGCCATAAACGCTCTCAAACCAAATTGTGCCCCCCTGCATTTCTACGAGGTTCTTGGTGATATTCAAGCCCAGGCCCGAGCCGGTAGCCTCGCGGGCTTTAGGATCTTCGGAGCGGAAAAATTTCGAGAAGATCTGTTCTTGATCTTCGGGCGTCATGCCGATGCCGTTGTCCCGAATGTCTATACGCACAACTTCTTCGGCCCCATCAGGATCCCAGCGATTGGGGGTTCGCTGTGCAACCACGCGAATCTCTCCGTCTTCGGGCGAGTACTTATTGGCGTTGCTGACCAGATTGACAAACACCTGCACCATCCGAGTGCGATCGCCCCAAACCGGCGGCAAGTCTTCGGGAATCTCCACGACCAGACTTTGCGTTTTCGAATCGATAGCATGACGCTGCGAACGAACGACCTCCTCAACGACGCCGCGCAGATTGACAGCCTCGAAATCCAGGCGCAGACGCCCGGCTTCGATGCGGGAAATATCGGTCAGGTCCGAAACCAGCGTTGCCATACGGCCCACGTTGGCGCGGATAGTTTGTAAGAAATTTTCTTGCCCGTCGCTGATTTCACCCATCGCGCCGCCCAGCAGCAAATCGGTGTAGCCGCGGATGGAGGTCATGGGGGTCTTAAGCTCATGAGCCACAAATGAAATGAAATCGCTCTTGGCAATATCGGCGGCCTGCACCTGGGCAAACAAGCGGGCATTGGCAATGGCAATGGCGGCGTGGTCGCTAAGGCGCGAGAGAAAACCCTGCGTCTCTTCATCCCAGGGCGCGTCCTGACGCGATTCGAGCAGCAGTATGCCAATGACTTGATCTTCCAGACGAATGGGGTAGATCATCTGAGACTGGAGGCCATCCAGCAAACCATCGACCGCATTTTCCGCCTGAGTCAGGGCAGTACGCTTCATAATTTGTGTATCGGCTTCGCCAACCGCGCGCCGCAAACCCGAAAACGTGTCCAGGGGCAGGGCTGCGGTGCGATAGGGCGCTAATTCATGGGCATAGCCCTGATCGGCCATGATTTCGACCTGGCCGCCATCCACAGAGCCAACCAAACCTGCATCGGCGCCGGACTGCTTCATGGCCCAATTCAGGGTAATGCGCATGGCTCGCTGAATATCCAGGCTGGCGTTCAACTCACGGTCGATGCGCTGCATGACCGAAAGCTCATCGACTCTGGCGGCCAGCTGCTGGTCGGTAAGCGTGTACAAACGGGCATTCTCCAGCGCAATGGCAGCCTGGCTCGAAAACGTAGTGAGCAAACTCTGGTCATCCAGCGTGAAGGGCGTCCCATCTTGACGGTTGATCACTTCAATCACCCCCACGACGCTGTTTTGGACAATCATCGGAACCAACAAAAGATCGCGGGTTTGGAAGCCTGTGCGCTCATCGGGCTTGCTGGCCCACTCGGTGGTACGGTCTACGCCGTTGACGATGGCGGGCTGACCGGAAGAAACCGCCTGACCAACATGCCCGGTTCCCGGGGCCAGGCGCTGACCGACCAGCTCATCGGCGACAGGGCCGGTGACGACTTCGAAGATCAACTCGCCGGTTTCTTCGTCCACCAAAAACAGGGTTCCCGCCTCGCAGTTGATAATATCGACAGCGTGATCGAGGATTTGTGCCAGGAGGGTAGTAAGATCTAGCGTGGAAGTCAGATTACGCCCAATTTCGTTAAGTAAACTCAACTGACGCGCTCGCCGCTCGGTCTCGTCAATCAGGCGAGTCTTAACAATTGCACCAGCAGCCTGATCGGCAATCGCCTGGAGCATATCCACCTGCTCACGGGTGAACGCCACCGAGGGGTCGCGGCTGGAAAGGCCCATGCTGCCAATCGTCTCAGTACCGGCGTTAAGAGGCACCCCCATCCAGGCATACAGCCCTTCGATGAGGGGGAGAAAACCGCTGTTACGGCATTCGCGCTCATAATCATCGGTGACAATCGGGCGACCCGTGCGAACAACCTCGCGCGAGAGACCGCGCCCCGGCTCAACCGGCCGATTCTCGCGTTCCAATAAACGGATATCATTTTCGAGATAAAAGGCATAATGATAGACATCTGCTTGCGAGTCGTAGAGCAAGATCCAGAAATCGCGCAGGGGAATCAGGCGGTTGGTCTGGGCGTATAACAACTCTAGAACATCATCGAAGCGCGGGGTGATATTGATGCCCTCCGCCACCCGCATGAGTACGTTCATGGCATTGACGCGGCGCTCCATATCGGAGATCACTTGCGTTCGCTCAATCGCAATGGCAGCCTGATCGCATAACGATGAGAGAAAATCAAGATCCATATTGGTATATGGCTCACCCGAGCGGCGGGGCGAGAGGGCCATGAAACCAATGAGTTGTTTTTCGCGGCCAACCAGGGGCAGAAAAACCTGGGCATTCAAGAGCGCAATGCGAGCGCGCTCCGATTCCAGGCCGGGAGGCAATTCAGCGCCCCCGCCGACAAAAATAAAGGCATTACTGCGATCAAGCATAAACGTCAGCGCGCCGGAACCGGCAAAGCGCAAATCGGTGGTGGGGCTGCCTTCGGCATCGCCGAGGGCAACATAGTAATCACTCAGGGCATCTGGCAAGAAAATGTGTAGTTGCGAGGGCGCTAATGTCTCTTCCACATAGACCCGCAACAAGGCGCCAATTTCTTCCAGGCCCACCGTTGGGCTGAGATCCTGACCAAATTTGCGAAGGCGATCCTGATAGGCCCGCTGCCCCCGAAAGAAGACGGTATCCACCAGCCACTGCAAATACGAGCGCAACGGGTTGAAGAAAACCGCCAAAACAAAGACCATAAAACCTACCAATATGGGGTTCGTAGGCTTCAACACCGCGCCAAAGATCAAACTCAGGCCACTGACCATTAACGCATAGCCCCCCACCGAGATCCCCGTCAGCAGGGCATAAATCACCATGCGGCTGATGATGTAATCGGTATTCAGCAGGCGATAGCGTAAAATCGCGTAGGCAACGCTCAATGGGAAGAAAATCAAAGGGAAGAGCAAGTATGGCGAAAAGCCCACATCGGGGCGTTTGGCCGTCGCCATGAACCAAATGGTGATCGGCACAAAGGCCAGCAACGCCCCCCAAAGGATAATGCGTCCCTGCTGGCGCATCAGGGGCGCTGCGGAAGTGTAGCGCCGCAATCCGGCCAGGCCGATGAACAATACAATCATCACCCCATTGAGGACATACGCCAAACGCCAGGGTACGATATAGGCATACGGGTCTTCTGTATCGAAGAGCGTTGGCACAATGAACAGCAGCAAGCCAAGCCCAATGAGATACCCTATCCAGCGCAAAAACGGCCAGCGCATAAAGCGCCGCGATTCTTGCGGAAAAACCAGCGCCAAATTAAATAATGCTCCCACCGCGACTACCATACTCAGCACCCACAAATAGGTTAAGCGGTTGGTCGTGTGAATATCGAACAACGTAGCAATAGCAATCGAGGCCGTGGCAGCAAATAGGGCAAAGATCCGCCCAGAGGCATCGGCATAGCGCAGGCTGAAGACCCATAAGCCACTGCCTAAATAAACCAGGCCAATCACCCAGGGCACTACCATATTGGCCCAAAAATCAATTGCCGGAAATTGCTGCAAGGTAATCGCTTTTGTGCGCAGATCCCCCTGCGCAGTGCGCGCCGTAATTTCGATCGTCTCGCCGATTTCATAGGCGTTTAATATTTGAAGATACTCCCCATGCTGGCGAATCGCCTGCCCGTCAATGGCAATCAATTGATCGCCAAATTCAAACCCGGCATTTTTGGCGTTCCAGGTATTGCTCCGTGCTGGCTCAATGGCATTGAACAAAAGTGTATGCTCAACAAACGCGCCAATAAAGGGGGCGCGATACCAGGAAATGCCTGCCAGGATCATCATAATGAGGGCCAATAAGGCCACGACCTGATAAGCGGCAGTCAGATAGATGGTCAGGCGAGTCTTCAGTGCGCCTTTTCTTATGGATGGGGTCACCGGATCAGCTTGGGGAATAGCAGTCATAGATCAATTGTAAGAGCGGGGAAACGAGGCGTCAATAGGTTAGATTGGGTGGGCAGGGCTTTCTTAAAGTCGAAACGAAAAGCGCTTTTACCGCTGAGAGCGCAAAGAACGCAGAGAAAAATTTAAAAAACTCAGCGAACCCGGCGTTCTCTGCGGTAAATTTCTGGTATAGCACAAATTTAAGAAAGCCGTGTTTGGGTGGGCATCTCTCGAAGCCGCCATCAAATCAATTTGTTAACAGTTCATCGCGAGCGCCCTCAACGTACTCCAGGCTTTGATGGCGGAAATAGGTGTTATACAAATGGGCGTAGTGCCCCGCCTGCGCCATCAGCGTTTGGTGATGACCTTCTTCGATGATGTGACCGGATTCAAGGACAAGAATGCGGTCAGCGGCCTTGACCGTGGAGAGACGGTGCGCGATCAGGATGCTGGTACTCTTCTCGAGGATAAAGTTAAGGGCCTGTTGGATCTGCCACTCGGTAAAGGGATCGATACTGGCGGTGGCTTCGTCGAGGATGAAGATGGCCGGGCGATGAAGCAGGACACGCAACAATGAGACCAACTGGCGCTGCCCCATCGAGAGGCGGCTACCCCGCTCTCCAACCTGCGTATCCAACCCATTCGGCAGTGTCTCCAACCAGTCGCCGCCGCCAATCTGTCGGGCGACGCGTGCCACGCCGGCGCGATCGACATCTCCACAGGCGTAGCAGATATTCTCGGCCACCGATCCCGAAAACAAAAACGGCGTTTGCGAGACAATGCCCAACTGACTGCGGTATTGATGCAGATCAAAATTGCGGACGTCTTCCCCGTCGATCAGAATACGGCCTTGCTGAAACTCATAAAAGCGGGTAATCAGCCTGGCAATGGACGACTTGCCTGCGCCCGTATGTCCTACCAACGCCACACTCTCGCCGGGGCGAATGCGCAAATTGAAATCTTCTAACACCGGCTCGTTGGGTGTGTACTGGAACGAAACGCCCTCAAAGCAGATTTCGCCCCGCAAAGGCGGGACGGGGTTCTGCCCGCTTTGATACAAGGCGCTCTTGGCATCAATCAATGCGAAGGCGCGTTCGGCAGCAGAAAGCCCCGACTGCACTTGCGCCCAAAAGGCCGAGAGATTGAGTACGGGAAAGAAGAATCGATCCAGGCTCATCAAAAACAAATACCAGGCCCCCACTGTAACAGCCCCTTGCGCGGCCGCCAGGCCGCCCACATAAACCAACACAGCCGTAGCGATCCCCCCCAGGGCATTCAATGATGGAAAGACCAGCGACAGGATAAAGCCGCGCTGCACATTGACTTTAAAGGAGGCCCGATTGGCTTCATCGAAATCGGCAAAGATGGTCATTTCCTGGCGGAAATTCTTCGCAACCGCGATCCCGCTGACGGTTTCTTTGATGGCGGCATTGACATTCGCCATCGCGCGCATACCCCGGCGAGTAACCTTGCGCGCCATCGTACGAAAGCCGCGTGCCACCAGGAATAAGATCGGCAGAAACCCAAACACATACAGCGAGAGTTGCCATGAAATCGTGAGCAGCACACCCCCCAGGATAATAGCCTGACCAAACTGCGAAATTAGATCGGTGATCAATGTGACCAATTGGCCGAATTCACGCGTATCTGAGGTAATGCGCGAGACGATCTTGCCCGAAGAGAACTGATCAAAAAACGAGAGATCGTGCCCCGCGGCAGCCGAGAAGGCATCGCTGCGAATGTTGTAGACCACATCCCCTACTACACGCACGGTCATACGGCGGCGCAGCCAGTTCGCCCCCCAGCTAAATAGCCCGGCTGCCAGCACCGCTCCGGTCAGGCGGTAGATGGCCGTATCGGGGGGGAAAGTATCCATCAGATCCAGGCCGCGCGAAACCAACAAAGGCACAGCTGCCGCGGAGCCCGCCAGACTCAACAGAAGTAATACAATGCCAAGTAAGACGCGCCCATAAGGACGGAAATAGGCCCAAATACGTTGGGTCAGCTCGCGGTCGCTGTATTCACGATCGTACGATTCGATATCAAGGTTAGAAAAGAAGCCCATATGTAGTCTTATTGGTTGGATTGGTCTGTTGGTGGGTGGGTTTCGCTGAAGATGCGGCGGTAGGATTCAGACGAGGCAATGAGATCTTCATGGCTGCCCATGGCCACAATGCGCCCGCCCCGCAAGACGAGAATTTGGTCAGCCCAGCGAATTTGTGAAAGACGGTGAGTAATAATGAAGGTAGTGCGCCCCTGCGCGGCTGCGTAGATGGCGCGCTGAATGCGATCTTCGGTGGCGCTGTCGATGGCGCTGGTGGAATCGTCCAAGATCAGGATGCGCGGGTCGGTCAGGAAGGCGCGCGCCAGCGCCAGGCGTTGGCGCTGACCGCCAGAAAGGGTCACACCGCGTTCCCCGATCACCGTGTCGTAACCATCTTTGAAGGCGCGGATAAATTCATCGGCCTGAGCAGCTTGAGCGGCGGATCTGATCTCATCTGGTGTGGCATCGGGCTTGCCAAAAGCAATGTTTTCGGCAATCGAGCGCGAGAACAAAAACAGGTCTTGCTCAATGATCGAAATCTGCTGGCGCAGGCGTTCTAAATTCCAGGCACGTACATCTACGCCATCAACAAACACTTGTCCCTGGCTGGCATCATAGGTGCGGTTGATGAGTTTTACCAATGAGGTTTTCCCTGCGCCGGTCTGCCCGACGAGGGCGATCGTTTGCCCCGGCTCTACCCTCAATGCGATATCCGCTAAAGCGGTTTCGCCAGTCTCATAGGAAAAAGCCACCCCCCGAAATTCCACCCGCCCACGCATGGGCCGGTCGTGACCGCGCTCATTTTGATCGAGATCGGTTTCACGGTTGATTAACTCTAATATGCGCCGCGCCCCAGCAACCCCCATCGAGACCTGTGAGTAGGCAAACAACGAGACAAAGGTCGGAAATCCGAGCAGCAGCAACAGACCAAAATAGGCCACAATATCCCCCAGGGCAATCGCCCCATTGCGATAGAGCCAAATAGCATGAAAGAGGCCTCCGGCCTGAGTCAGCGCCATCAGCAAAAAGGGGATGAAGCGCGCTTCAACATCACCCTGGCGGACAAAGTACTGACGAAAGTTCCAGGCATTGGCCCGGAACAAACCGATCTCTTGCTGCTCTTGGGCCATTCCCTTAACGGTTTCGATGCCGTCGATGGCCTCTGCCAGGCGGGTATTCAAACGACCAAAAGCCCGACGGACACCATCGCTGATGGGGCGCAATTCGTGCAGGTATTGCCATAATGACAAGAAATAGGTTACGGTAAAAAACAGCGGAGCGGCGATGAGGGCGGGATGATAGCCTGGCCCGAAGATCAAGGGCATAACAATGAAATTTGCCGACCCAACCACCAGATTGATTCCCGGGCTGAACATAAAATTGATCTCGCGCACATCGTTGGTGGCGCGCGCCATTGTATCGCCTACGGGCTGCAAATTATGGAAAGTCATGCTTTTGCCCAACAGGCTGACGTACAACTCATCGCGAATGTCGCGCTCAATATTCTGGGCAATTAACTCAGCCCCAAAGTTGCGCCCCAATTGCAGCACGCCGCGCACCACCTGGGTGACGGCAATCACCATTACGAAATTCATCAGGATGCCCGCGTCGAAGGCCCCACTATTGACGAGATCTAGCGCCTTGCCGGAATAGATCGGCACCACCGAAGCCAGACCCGCATTGCCCACCGCGCCGACGATCATCATCACGGCGAGGTACCAATAGCGGGCCGCATGGGAGAGAATCCAGCGCAAGGGGCCGCGGCGGTCGCTTTGGCGCAGCCGGGAAAGGGTGAATTCAGCAGAATCAGTATTCATCAGGAAATGGCATCAAAGCGGCGATGGCATAAGGGCCATATTTCGGGAAAGTTTGTGGCGACACCCGGCGCAGACGCTCGCTGCCCGGAGAAATTTTATACGCCGATCCATTGCGGTGCAACAAAGGGAGGGTGCGACGGCGCCCGCCAAATACCGTCCGCATGCGCTGTGAGTGGTGGGCAAAGGCCGCCAGCTCGTCGGGTTCGACAGCAAACAAGCGATCATAAGCCTCGATAAACTGCTGCCGATAAGCAGGATCCACCTCATCCAAATGGCTGATTACCCAACAGCGGTCTTGATATTCCCAGTAATACGATAACCCAATGAAGCGCATCTCGCTGTCGATATAGGGGAAAAAAGGGAATGAGCGGCATGTCATCGTGCGATAATCTCGCTGGCAATGGGCATGACCCAGACAGGCTAACAACACCATCCCCGGCGGGGTTTCTTCCTTTAATTGCGCCTGTTCTTGTGGATCATCCGCGTGCCAGATGTGCCAAAGATCGCTATTGGCCTTGAGATAATCCCACTCTGCGCGATAGGCAGCCGGGACAGCGTGGCGAATATCGCAACAAAATGGCACGCCGCGCTCGTTATAGGGAGCACATTTTTGACCACAATCCAACTCGCTCATGGGGCCATTGAAGACCCGGTATAGGGAGGCAATTTCTTGAAGCGGCATAGAAAAGAGAGGATACCATAGATTGATAACAATTGCGCACCTGCGGCACAGGGGGACAGGGCAAACGCATTTGCAGAGGTGCAACGCACTTTTTGACGGATCGCTTCATGTGGGACGCGTTGTAGCCCGTCGCTGCGTCTAACATGGGCCAATATTTTGGGAATGCGTCGCACCTTTTAGGCATGAAATCTATATGCGATTGCCCTGCACTCCGTTCAACGCGACGCGCACGTTGCACGCTTATAAATCGGATATAATTAGTAAAATTCCCCGCCTTATAAAGGAGACAGCAAATGAAGCCCCAAAAAAACACCCAAACATCATGGCTACTGTTAAGCGCTCTCAGCGCCATGATGTTTCTCAGCGCCTTGGCGTGCAATTTGCCCTTCCCCGCAAGCGATAGTCTGCCGGTTGCAGATGCCCAGCCCGCCGAAAGTGAACCTGTTGCCACCCAGGATATTCAAAATCAACGCGCCACTGCCCAGGCCGCAGCGCCAGAAGTTGCAGCCACCCAAGAAGAAGATGCGGACACCGCCCCCGATGATACCGAGCCAGCCGACGGCGGCCCGATATTGCCCGGCGATACCGCCGCAATTCCCGATTGCAACGCTTTCGACGTGAATGCTTTCGATACCATCATCGAGGGCAGCTTTGCGTTTGTCATGCAAGATCAACTCAACAATTGCCATTACGAATCCGACAATGGATACCGGCTGCTGATCGGCGGGGGAAAGCCCTCCAGCGATGCAGAAATGGAAGCCGCCTTCAACACCGCCTTCGGCGCCCTGCCCGATTCAACCTGGGAGGCAATCGATGACTACTATCTCGGCCTGGCCTTCTCCTCGGTGTCAGTTACTGCGCAGGGAGTGTCGTCCAGCGGGCACACCATGGTGATTGTCGCAGCCAGTCAGCCTGGCCTGGATCCTGACGTATTGCAGCAAATCTTTGAGAACTTGGCACGCGAATCCGCCCGGCAATTGAACGCACAGTGGTAAGATTGGGGACATGAGAAGGAATATCTTTCTAGCGCCGGGGTGGGCGCACTTTGTGATAATCGTCTCCGCCCTGAGCTTGTCGGCGTGTGGGGCAATTGGCTCTCAGAGTGAAGCTCCCCTCACAAGCACACCCAGCCCGGTTCCGCTGACGCCATTCCTGAGTATCACGCCTGGGGGCGCGTCCGATGATGCATTTCAAAGCAAGCCCTCCCAAAAAACGGCCACGCCGCTCCCCACCCCCACAGCGACTCCTTTCCTTTATGAGATTCAATCCGGAGACACGCTGCTGGCCGTTGCGCAACGATATAACGTCACCCTGGAAACGCTATTGGCCGCTAACCCCGGCATTGATCCCAGCTTGCTAATTGTAGGAAACAGCATCGTTATTCCCAGCGGCGAAAACAGCCTGGCAGCTTTTCCTGCACCCACGCCAATCGCTATCGAATTGGAGCAGCCAGCTTGCTACCCCACCCGAGACGGCGGGCTGTGGTGCCTGGCGCTGGCAAGCAATCCGCAAGGATCAGCTGTCGAGAATGTTGCTGCAAAGATTTCGGTATATACCTCAGCCGGGGCGCTTCTCGATCAGGGAACCGCTTATGCGCCTTTGAATATCCTGCACGCCGGAGAGACAACTGCACTGAGTATTTTCTTTCCGCCCCCAATTGACGATAAAGTCTCTGCACATGCCGAGTTGCTAGCGGCATTACCTATTGCCGAAGACAGTTCCCGATATCTCGATCTCCACATCTCGCTGAACGATCAAATGATCCATGAAGACCTGGCTGCCATCCAAGGGGTGGTCCGGCTGACGGAGGATGGCGAAGTCTCGGCCCGTCAGGTCTGGGTAGCAGTCATTGCACTAGACAGCAATGACGTACCGATAGGCATGCGCAAATGGGAGGCAGCTATGCCCCTTGCACCCGGAGACGAACTTCCCTTTGAAGTGACGGTCTATGCTTTGGATGCCATGATAGAGAATATTATTGTCCTGGCCGAAGCCCGGCCATAAAAAAAAGCCACAGTTTCAACGACTGCGGCTCTCCTATATCAAAAACGAATTTTTTCCTGATTAATACGGACTCCCCCAAATTAAATAATCACCATCGACACACACCTCATCCCCACCCACAGACATGACGCAAATGCGATAATCTACCCGCGTACCATGAGCAGTGCTCACAGGGTCAACTGATAGCGACGAAAACCCATCCGCACGAGTTTCTGCAAATGTGTAGGAGCGGATCTCCCCACCGGGAAGCATGAGGGCCAGCGTTGGCGAAACACCCACCAATGGCTGGTTGTTCTCGTAAACGGTTACCGAAAAGATCTGCGAGTCGCCGGGTGCTACCAAGCCATATCCCTCAGACACTTTCAAGGTCACCGTGTGATTTGAGGAAGAGACACCAGCATCGGTTAGATCCCCCTCCTGATAGTAGCGGCTTTTATACAAATATCCTAACGATGTCGGGCGCACCCGCAATTCGGCGGGCTTATTTGGGAAAAAGTCCAGGCAGAGGTTGCGGAAACACTGGCGGTAGACTTCGTCGCTTTGCCGTGAATAGGCTGTCACAGCGGGGCCTGAAAGCTCCAAGCCCGAATTTTGCCGCAAAAAATCGAGAAAGTGTTCGGGGACATCGAAGGTTGTGCTAAGATCCACCGAGACCCCCAGCATGGCCGTAATCGGGCGCATGTCAATACCGCCCGGCTTATTCGCGTCGGAGACAATGACTACATTCTCAAAAATCTGTTCCAACTGACCATCAAGACTGATATACGGTTCGCTCAATGGCCTGCCCGTAAACACCGGGTTGAGGCGAGAGACTGCGCTGGCAAACGGTGTGACAACGACGGACGGTAATAATGGAGCGGCATTGGGAAGCGCGTCATAGGCACATGAGGCCGCGCACATCCAGGCTCCATACTCAATCAGGCGAACCAGGTTAGGCGGATCGGTTTCTAACTGATAAAAACCCAAATTCTCAAAATACTGCTCAACACCACCCCGCTCTGTATTAAAGCGCACATCGGTGAGTGGCAAGCCCACGTAGCGCGTCCCGCCCAGTTGCTGATACATTTCAGAGAAGCCAGAAAAGATTGCATGCCCATTGGGCGCGCTCGGATCACGGGGCGCTTCAGCTACGCCCATCTCAACACCAATTGGCGCCAGATCGTACTCAAACCCCGCAACAGCCGAAGTGTCGTACACCATCAATGCTGCTGCTGTATATTGGTAATACAATCCGTTCTGGGAAAACATTGGCGAAATTGGAATCCCCAACACATCTCGTCCGCCCAACAAATCATAAAACTCACGGAAGCGTGGATCAACGACTTCGTCTGTCGCGACTTGCACAGACAATGGCGTTGATTGCGCCCCGGCACATGCAGTTATACTCACTGCAAGAACCAGAAGTAGTATGAGTCTTATTTTTCGCATTGCTATTAGCGCATCCTTCAAATCTATGAACAGATCACACACGCCCATTTAGGCACATATCACCGATTTTCACAAAGGATTGCGGTGATTTTCGCGAGTCTCCTTCTAGTTGGATCTACAAGCCCATCTAAACTGATTGTAATTCAAAGTGATCCATTTGGATGTCAAGCATTTTAGATGCTAAGTGTAGTCTCTCACTTACTGAGACCAATCCTCAGCCAAATTATAAAATGGAAATTATGCGCTTTCGTTACAATCCCCGTTACAAATTTCCGGCAAAAAGTGACTACTTATTTTATTTAAGGGCAATTTTATCATAAATATCAGCTTAATCCACAGAGGACGCGCAGAGGGCAGAGAAAAACCTAGTAACTCCGCGCACCCTACGCTCTGCGGTAAATCCCTGCCCCGGCGCGATTTTAAGAAAGCCGTGATGACTGTGGCTTTATAAAACGATACCCGCCTCCTCGAACCGTTTCAAGATATCGAGGCTGACTGGGGACAGGTTCAATTTTTTGGCGGATGCGGTGAATATTTACTCGCAATGCTCCTTCAACCACCGCTCCTTGCGACCAAAGTCGCTCTTGCAGGTATTCGCTGGTTAACACATCACCGGCATGACTCATGAGGATGTGCAGTAATTTTGTTTCAGTGGGGGTCATTTCGACCACTTCGCCGGCAACGATCACATGCCGCTGCGATAACTTCACAGACAGATGCTCATCCACGCATGTTACCGGATCAAAGGAATAGCCCTGCCCATCAAAACGCCTCAAAACACGCTGAACACGGGCCAGCAACTCGCGGGGACGAAAAGGCTTGGTGACATAATCTTCGGCGAATGACACCAGCGCATCGACAACTGTATTTTCATCGTCGACCGAGGTTAACAAGATGACGGGCAAATCGGAAAAACTGAGTACCTGCTGACAGAATTCCAAACCGTTCATTTCTGGCATAATAATGTCCACAATTGCCAAATGTGGCATTCCCCATTCTTCAATAACAGCCAGCGCATTGGCGCCCGATTTGGCTGTCTTGACCTGATAGCCCTCGTAATCCAGTTTTACTTCCAACATGAAGCGTAATCCTGGATCATCATCAACAACCAGGACACGGTAATTAGACTGAACCGTATTTTCAATCGGCAATGACACAGATTGATACCTGCTTACTCCCATTTGCGTACGCAAAACAGCCATGCATTAAGTACCTGCGCACTCGCCGTGGCATAGCCCAAAAAAAGGCGTGCATACAGCAGCTCGCACCCAACACGCTTGTAGATCAGCTGACTTTGGCGATTTTATAAGTAAAATCATTATACACATTATCCATGTTTTTCTTCTTCCCTTACAAAACTATTAGTAATAGGAGTTACGCACTTGCGCAGGGGAAGTCCGAAAACAGGGGGATGTGGGGCGCTTCGCCCCCCCTGTTTTCGGAATATCTTTCATCGGACTGCGTCAGTTCTAAGTATTGCATTAGTCAGTCCATCGTGCGCTGCTCAGGTACTTCGATGAGGAATCAGTTTTTTTCTGTCGGAATTTTTCCTGCCGCTTTGGATGACGGCAAAAATGGGAATCGCCAAAGGGTAAATGATAAGCACACTCAATGGGGTTCTTCACCTTGCATTGGTCAAATGAGCGCAGACCGATATCTTCGGTTTGACATATTCCTTCACTGGGCAATTTTCGGGTGCGAAGCGGCATACTCATCGCTCTCTTTCTATGAAGACCGCGATTATTAAATATAGTACTTTAGTTTGAGTATACAAAGAGAGATGATACATTTGTATCCGTAGTAGTACGGATATTTTCTACAAATCACTCCCCATTGGATGTATCCCCCGCTTCAGCGCAAAACGGATCAAATCCATCGAGTTTTTGAACTCAAGTTTACGCATCAGGTTTGCTCGATGTGTTTCCACAGTTCGACGGCTAATCGACAAACGTTCAGCAATCTCGGCGTTACGATACCCCTCTACGATGAGTAAAAACACGTCCCGCTCCCGATTGGTGAGGCTTTCGTAAGGATCATTGATCAATGAATCGCGGGCTTTCCGAATGTAGGCATCAATGCTCTCTTCAGAAATCGGGGCGCTGAGATAGCGCCTACCTTGTAGAGCATTTTCAATGGCAGTTATGAGGTCATCAGCGCTCGATTCTTTGAGCACATAGGCCGATGCGCCATATTGGAGCGCCTCCAAAACGTAGGATTCATCGGCGTGCATCGACAGTATTACCACCCGCGTTTCCGGGAAGCGTTGCTTGATTTGCCGAACAACCTCCAAGCCGTTGATCTCTGGCATCATCAGATCTACAAGCAAAATGTCTGGACGGAGACGCTCAACAAGTTGAATAGCTTCCAGGCCGGTGGCGCCTTCGCCGACAATCTTGAATTCCGGCTCAGACTGAAGTAGTACTCGCAAACCCTGCCGGACAATTTTATGGTCATCTGCGAGAACAATGCGAGTCACGCTATTCCCCCTAGGGGGATTTTTACATTAATAGCCACTCCTTGATGAGGCGCTGCCTCAAAAAAGATGGCTCCACCCAGCGCTTCAGCACGCTCGCGCATGCCAGATAGCCCTGTAGATTTACCTGGCTCCATTACAGTTCGCGGCATAAAGCCTTTTCCGTGATCGCGAATTTGCATCGTCAAGATTTTTTCTTCGACGATGACCCTGACGAAGACTTCATCAACATCTGCATAACGGGCAGTGTTGGTGAGCGCTTCTTGGATGATGCGATAAGCAGCCGTTTCGACATCGGCTGTAAAGCGCTTTTCGATCCCCGAATGCTGAAAATGGACCCGGATTTGGGTACGGGAGGTATAGCGGTCACAATGCCATATCAAGGCCGGCAGCAAACCCAAATCATCCAGCATTGCCGGACGAAGATCTAAGGATAATTGACGCACTTTCCCCATCAACTCATCAACCAGCGCTTGAGCTTCGACGACATTGATTTGCGCATCTTCTTCAGATAAATGAGCGCTCACCTTTAATAATAATTTCAAACCGGTCAACGCCTGTCCAATTTCATCATGCAATTCACGGGCAATTTCGCGCCGCTCATTCTCTTGGGTTTCGACCAAACGCCTGGAAAGCGCTCGCAATTGTATGTTGGCTGCTTCCAATTCGGCAGTCCGTTCGCGCACGCGCATTTCAAGTTGATCGCGGGCTTGTCGTAGAGCGGCTTCGGCACGCTGGCGGGCATCCACACTTAGGCGCAATTCATTCCGCTGCTGAACCAATTGCTGCTCTAAGCGCGATTGCTCGCTGGCATCCAGGGCAACGAGGAGAAGTTGCGCGTCAAAATCGCGCACAGGTTCGACGCGCAGGTTGTAGTAGATGATCTCGCCCGAAGCGAGATGACGAATGATTTGCGGAATTTCGAGGAGACCAACCCCTGTAATCGCCAGACTCCGAAGTTGCTCTTCGAGACCAATGATTTCGGGGAACATTTCGTCGGGGGAGAAGGCCTCGCCCCCTGGGTGGGCACCCACCACCTCCACCAGCCAACGAGCCTCCACCCCGTTTAACTCGTCATCCAACAAGGCATAGGCAAACACCCTCTGCCGGGATAAACGATCAACAATCCATGCTAGAATTCGATCCATAACCTTTAGAACTTACGCAGTTCGATGAAAGATATACCGCAAATAGGGGGGTGTGGGGCGCAAGTGCGTAACTCCTAGCATTATAGAATCAAGCCAATTTCTTCGCCAATAGCTCAAAAGCCTGTTCAACATTCGCGTCGGTTTTGGCGCTGGTATGCAATAGAGGAGACTGGAGTTCGGCAGACAGGCACTTCAAGGCTTCATCGGATAACTCACGGCGGCCTGTCAGATCGGATTTATTGGCAACAATTACAGTAGCCGCTCCAGGGCTGGCCGCCTGCAGTGCGGCGGCGTATTTTTGCAAGGCAGCGAGGCTTGCCACACGCGTCAGGTCACAAACCAACAACGCCCCGGCAGCCCCTTTGATGTAGTTGGCGTGTGGGCCGGTAAAATCGCTGCCCCCGGCCAGGTCCCAAACAACCAGTCGAAGCAGCAGCGCGCGGCCAACGGATATTTCTTTCCGGCTGATATTCACGCCGATAGTGCTTAAATATTTTTCGTCAAAGCGGTTGTACACAAACCGGCGCACTAGGCTGGTTTTCCCCACCGCGATATCACCCAGTAAACAAATTTTCTTCTGAAGTGTGTGTGCCATAATGTCTAAAACACCCGTGCAGTGATACAATACCTAAGTACTATACCACACCTCATTCGCTTTAGGAGGCCAATGCCAATGACCGCAGAAACAGCCACCCCCAGCCCGTCACAACTCGATGAACTTCAACGCTTGCGCGATATTCTCTATGGCGATCAAACACGTGCCACCGAAGAGCGTATCGCTGCTCTCGAAAAACGTCTTGCGGCCCTCGAAAAACAATTGTCAAAGATGGTGGATGAATTAAGTGACGAGAAGGTCTCGCGCGACGCGCTTGGCGAGATGTTGATCGAAATTGGTCAGCGCCTGCAATCTTCGTAAAATTACAGCCAAATGAATGCATCCGAGAAGAATACCGCGCCCCTCGTAGATAACGCAGCCTTGCTCAATGTTGTGCGTGCAATTCTACTATCGCAAGACCGGCAGCAACTGGAAGCGCTCGAAGACGAATTGCGCGATTTGACCTTAAACACGGCCACCTCACAGCGCGAGTTGACGGAGCGCGTCAATACCATCTTCGCGCAACTCACCGACCTCGACACGAAAACCCGCGTCAACGCCGATGTACAACGTCTCGCAGAACGATTGACGCCGATGATGACGGGGCTGATCCGACACACCATTCAAGACTCGCCAGACGAGATGGCCGAAGCCATTGGCCCGGTCATGGGGGAGGCTATTCGAGTACAGATTCGCGATTCGCGCAAAGAGATGGTCGAGGCAATTTACCCCATCATCGGCGAAACCATTCAACGCGCCATCAGCGAGTTTGCCAAAGAACTTCAACGCAATATCGACGCGCGTTTAAAGTCGCCCTTAACCCCCAAGGGATTTGCGAAACGTTTCCGGGCGCGGCTGCGCGGCATTTCGGATGCAGAACTGACCTTGCGTGAAGCGCTGCCTTTCCAGGTGAGTGAGCTATTTTTAATTCAACACAACTCTGGTTTGTTGCTCGCACACCATCAACCTGAAGGTGGTGAGGGGCACGATTCAGATTTAATCAGCGCCATGCTCACAGCTATCCGCGATTTTGTGCAAGATACTTTCGAGAATCGATCTGACACGCAAGACCGCGAATTGGGAGAAATCGGCTTTGGCAACCAACAAATAACCATCGAGAGCGGCAAGCACGCTTATTTGGCGGCTGTGTATTCCGGCGTCGAAACCGAAGGCTTTCGCGCCGCGCTGCGTGAGTTCGTCAGCGATCTGCATGTGCAGCACAGCCCATCCTTACGGGCTTACACGGGCGACCCAACCACCCTGCCAGATTTCTCATCTGCATTAATGGGGCTGGCGTTCTCACCTGTCAGCAAAACGGCCCAAACAACACCCCTCCGTAGAGGCCAGAAAATAGGCCTTGCCGGAGCAGGTATCGCAGTGGTTTTACTCACTACACTGGCTTGCTTCTATCTGTGGTTCACCATCGCCTTGTGGCCGGCGGCTTTTCCGAAAGCGACTATGACCCCCACAGCATCTTTAACCGCCACTGCCACCGCCTCGCCAACGGCGAATCCGACAGCCACCCCAACGCCGACGCCGGCCCCCTCGGCAACCCCCACCTTCACCCCGACTGCGACGCTACCGATCCCATCTCCAACTTTGGCGGCGGCCATTACGACGGGCAATCTCAATTTGCGGGCTGTGCCTCAAAGCGACGCGCAGGTATTGGGTGTCGTTCCGGTGAATACGTCTGTGCAGATTTTATCCATTTATGGCGAATGGGTACAAATCTCCTGGAAAAATGCCGGGCTTAACCAGGATGGCTGGATTAGCGCGCGGTGGGTTCAACTACCTGAAGGTGTACCCGCTTCGATGATAACGCCAACAACTGCCGAAACGCCCTGACACCCCTCGTTATGGTAAGACGCACGCGCCCCTATTTTCGGGCTTTCTCTTGGGAGGAGCAATGACTTCTGTGCCTGTAAATCACGAAAAACGGTTATTAGCACACAGCATTCAACTGGCCCAAATTCGCCATTTGGAGAAATTATCAGCGTATGCCTTGCAAGCCGCCTTCGAATTCATAGATGCCGAATATGGGCTTCTTATCCTAACACATGCCAATGACCGGCCAGATCTTCGAATACATCGAGACAAGCATGGGGAACACGGCGAATCCAGGGGTTTCTATGCCAACCAGAGCATCATCGATGAGGCGCTAAACACCGGAGAAACCCTGGTTGTCAAGATCGGCACAAACGATCATCTTTCGGCGATGTGCATCCCATTAAGAACAGATCAGAGTTCATTTGGGGTCATCTATCTTGAAGGCCGCGCTGGCGTCGATCGTATCGCAAAAGACAAACTCGAACTCCTGGACTTTCTCGCCACGCATACAGCCATTGCCATCGAAAATGCGCTGCGGAATGATGATCTCGCATCACATGCGGCTGAGCGAGCGCATGCCTTACAGGAATCGAAACGCCGCTACCAGGCTTTGTTTGAACATGCCAATGACGGCGTATTTATCCTCAATACGGAAGGTGTTCACATTGTAACCAACCAGCGGGCTGCCGACATGCTGGGGTACGAATTCGATGAGCTGGTTGGGAAAACTATCCAGGAAATGGTCGCGCCTGAGGATTATCCGCAAGCGGTGCAAAATCTCGAAGCGATACTCACGGGCGTCACGCTACCCATTTACGAACGCACCTTCATTCGCAAAGATGGTTCACCCCTGCCAGCAGAAATCAACGCTACCCTGGTTTACGACAACACCGGAGCGCCCCAACACATCCAAAGCATTGTGCGGGATATTTCCGAACGCAAACGCGCAGAACAAGCGATCAAGGAGAGTGAGGAACGTTATCGCTCCCTTGTCGAAGATATGCCAATTTTAGTATGCCGCTTCTACCTTGACGGCACGCTAAGTTTTGTCAATGACGCCTATGCTCAATATTTCAAGAAAGACAAGCTTGATCTTGTTGGTTATAACTTTTTTCAACTCATTCCCGAAGACGAACGCGAAGATGCCCGCGCTCACCTAAAGGCCCTAACATTGCAACAGCCGGTAAAAACATACGAGCACCGCGCTTACACAGCAGAAAGAGGCTTAAGATGGCAGCATTGGACGGATCGGGCAATTTTTGACAAAAATGGAGAAGTGGTGGAATTTCAATCCGTCGGCCAAGACATCACCGAGCGAAAGCAAGCCGAACAAACCCTGGAAAAACAAAAACAACTCTTCGAAAATCTTGTTGCAATATCGCGGGCTACCACCGAACGCCCATCGCTGAAATCCACCCTGGAGAATGCGTTAAACGCAATCATTCCTCTCACCGGCGCAGAACATGGCAGCCTCTTCTTGCTCGATCCATCGGGGAATATCATCGAGAGCATACTGACGCGCGACCATGCCCCCCCTCTGGAAAAGACAATCATCCTCGATCAAGTCATGGAAACAGGCGCGGCAGGGTATGTTGCCCAACACCGCATCCCGCTACTTATTGACGACACATGCCAAGACGAGCGCTGGATTACGCTCACCGATCAACCCTACTCCGTTCGGTCTGCGCTGATTGTGCCCATTATCAAGGGCCTCGATTTTCTGGGCATTCTCAGCCTGACACATTCTTCGCCGAACCAATTTCGCGAAGAGGACAAACAACTCATCCTGGCAGCGGTAGATCAAATGGCCCTGGCATTGCGCAACGCTCAGATCTATGAGCATCAGCGACAATTGGTGCATCATCTCCGCGAGGCGCGCAAGGAAGCGGATGCCGCTAACCGCGCCAAAAGCGTATTCCTGGCGAATATGAGCCATGAACTACGGACACCCTTAAATTCCATTCTGGGGTTTAATGAACTACTCTCCCAAAGTGCCGTGCTTTCTGAAACGCAACGCGAAATGATCGCCATCAATCAACGAAGCAGCGAACACCTTCTAGCGCTGGTCAACGATCTCTTAGATTTCTCGGTGATCGAATCCGGCCAAACCGAAATAATTCTTGACGACTGTCATCTTCCCAACCTGTTGCGAGGGATCGAGGAAATGTTTTATTTGCGAGCCGAAACGAAAGGGCTTTCGTTGACTTTCGAGTTGGCGCCCGATATTCCCACAGTAGTTCGCGTCGATGCGCGAAAACTACGCCAAATCCTGATTAACTTGTTAGGAAATGCGCTAAAATTCACCGAGCAGGGCGGGGTTATATTCTCTGTTCGGTGCAAATCAGATCCAAATTATTTTTGCATGCTCCAGTGCATCATTCAAGATACTGGCATTGGGATTGCCGAAAACGAACTTACCAATATTTTCGATCCCTTTACGAAAAGCAAAAACACGCAGAATTTCCCCGATGGAGTCGGGCTGGGGTTACCCATCAGCCGGGAATATGCCCGAGCGATGGGCGGCGATCTCTGTGCCGAAAGTCAGATTGACAAAGGCACAACCTTTATCCTAACAATCCCAGTTGAAGTTTCTACAATGCAAAAACCCGTTACCGCCCTCCGCCAACCCGACAAGCAAATTGTCCGACTGGCCGATGGGCAGCCAAAATATCGCATATTGATTACCGAAGATATTGACGCAAACCGTAGGCTGCTGATGCATATCTTGCAGCCACTTGGCTTTGAGCTTCGCCAGGCACAAAACGGTCAGGAGGCCGTGGAAATGTGGAGCCAATGGCATCCCGATGCCGTATTGATGGATATTCGTATGCCGGTGATGGATGGGTTGGAGGCAATCAAACGAATCAAGGCGCTTCCCCAGGGAGATAAAACCGTCTTTATCGCGCTAGCCGCCAGCAACTTCGAGGAAGATCGCCATGCTATTTTGCACGTGGCGGGCTACGATGAATTCATTCCAAAACCATTTCGACGGCAAGATGTCTTAAATGCACTCATTACACATCTCGGTGTAGAATTCGAATACCGGGATATTTGCCCAGAAACCACCCCGCCCATCGAGTCGTGCGTCACCGATATGCGAGGCCAGCAACCAAGTATTTCGGCAGACCTTCCCCATGCCTTCACCAGATCCGTCATCCATGATCTCAAAAACCCGCTTAGTGTCATCGTTGGCTGCGCGGACATGCTAGTCACAGATCGAGAACGCATGCAAGAAGAGACCATCCACAAAATCATCTACGAAATTCTCAACAATGGGCATAAACTCAATGCCATGTTAGAAGCCCTCACTCAACCAAATCATATCGCTGAAAAGCGATCATCATAGAAGCCCAAATATGGGAGATTTGTCAGTTGCCCGTAGAGCATCGCACATGATAAGATAGGCCAAACACCACATTCAGAAGGAGTTTTTCATGGTTACGCTGACCAAACCGATTGAAGAAATGAAAGCGGCTCATCGCTCCCTGGCTGCGTATGAGTACACGCTTCGTCCTGTAGAGCAAGGTTATGCCAACCGCACGCTTTATATCAACTTGACGGACAATACAATTGCAGAAAAACCCGTCACAAAACAAATGAAAGACATCTTTACCGGAGGGCGCGGTTTTGCGCTGTGGCTGCTCTGGCAAGCTATTCAGGATGGCACGAAATGGGATGATCCTGAAAACGATCTGGTCATCGCTAATGGCCCTGTCGGAGGGTTGACAGCGTATCCCGGCCTGGGAAAATCCACTGTGGTGACACTCTCCCCGCTCACCCATAGCGTGATCGACAGCAACGCCGGCGGTTATTTTGGCCCATACCTGAAATTCTCCGGATTTGATGCCATTGAAATTCAGGGCAAAGCCCCCGAGGATGTATTTGGCGAAATCATCATCGTCATCGACGGCGATACCGGGCACATTTCCATTGAAACTGCCCCGCTGGAAGATGTTGACTCACACCTGCTGGCTGCTCAATTAGCCGCACATTACGGCGACGGCAAGCGCGGTAAATATGGCGTTTCCACCGTTACCGCCGGGCAGGCCGCCGACCACATTAATTATGCCTGCCTGAATTTTAGTTGGTACGATGTTCGCCGCCAAGAAATGCGCCTAAAACAGGCCGGACGCGGCGGCACCGGGCGCGTCTTCCGTGATAAGGGCATTAAGGGAATTGTTGTAAAATTCAATGGCCTTAGCGGGAAAGTTAATAACCCGGTGGATATGTTCATGATCCGCCAGGCTGGTAAGCGCATTAATCGCGAAATCTCCGATCTGGACGACACCCAGAATCAAATGCGCAAAGTGGGCACAGCCCATCTTGTAGAGATTATGGACCACTTCGATCTACTGCCGGTACACAATTTCCGCTATGGCGCGCACCCCGATCACGCCCAAATCGACTCTTCGGTCTGGCACGAGAAATTCACCCAGGGCATCAACGACGCTTGCTGGGCAGGCTGCACGCTATCTTGCTCACATGGCGTAGATGGCTTCCCCCTCCAGACCGGCCCCTACAAAGGGCAACAAGTTTTAGTTGACGGCCCCGAATATGAAAACGTTTCAGGCTTAGGCTCCAATATCGGCGTGTTCGATCCCCTGGCCGTCATCGAGATGAATTTCTACTGCGACACTTACGGCGTGGATACGATCTCCTTTGCGAACTGCATTGCATTTGTGATGGAATGCTGGCAGTACGGCATTTTGGATGCTGAGAAGACCGGCGGATTGGATTTAGCCTGGGGAAACGCGGCCTCAGCCCTGGAAATTTTGCACCAGATGGCACGCGGTGAGGGCTTCGGGATTACCGTTGGGCAGGGCACCCGCTATATGAAGCGTCACTTCGCCGAGGCCTATGGCGCCGATGCCGCCTTCCTTAACGACATTGCCATGGAAACCAAAGGTCTTGAGATTTCAGAATATATGACCAAAGAATCCATAGCTCAACAAGCCGGGTATGGGATCGCCCTTAAAGGCGGTCAGCACGACGAAGCCTGGCTGATTTTTATGGATCAGGTTAACAAACAACTCCCCACCTTTGAAGATAAGGCTGAGGCCCTGCATTACTTCCCCATGTGGCGCACCTGGTTCTCTGTACATGGGCTGTGCAAACTCCCCTGGAACGATATTCTTCCTGAAGACAATGCCCAGACGGATGAACCCCATAAAGTCCCTGAGCATGTAGAAAACTACACCTGGCTCTACGAAGGCCTGACCGGGCAAAAAGTAACCCCCGATGATCTATTAGCCCAATCGGAGCGGGTGTACAACTTCCAGCGGGTGTTCAATTTGCGCGTAGGTTTTGGCACACGCGAGCACGATGTGGTTCCCTATCGCGCCATGGGGCCTGTCACCACCGATGAATACGAATCGCGCCAGGAACGCTACGATGGGCAACTGAAAGAATTGCTAGGGCTTGATCCCGCTGTAATGACTACCGAAGAGAAAATGGCCGCCCTGCGTGAGCATCGCTACGATCAATACGCCAAAATGACCGACGCGGTGTACAAGCGCCGCGGATGGGATTCGAACGGAATACCGACCCTCGAAACATTAGCCTCGTTAGGCATTGATCTCCCTGAGGTTGTCGAAGTCGTGCAAAAGGCGCGCTAGATTTTAATCATGAGCTATCCCAGATCTAATCTAGGCGTTCGCACAAGCTAAAAAGTGTGGGCATCTGCCCCCACCCCTATACCCTCCCCCGAGTTCGGGGGAGGGTATAGGCGAAAAAATAGGTGAAATACAAGATTCGAGGTGTTTTATGTCTCGAAAATTTACGAGTGTGTTCAAGCGCCTTCTTGCGGATACCAAAAGGGCCCCACGCGCCTGCCCAACCCAAAAATTGAACCTTGTTCCCAAAGCTCGCGCTGTGCCAGGGCTTCTTTCGCCCGGCCCGATTTATCGGCGCGCCAGGTATTGCGCAAAAATGCGGCATCGTAGAGCATGCGACGCAATTGCTCCTGATCCAGGCTGTAACCAGGGCGTTGGCTCCAATAGCACTGCATGACCTCACTCACCAGGAAAGGGGGTAGCTGGAGCGAAGATAATTGGGGCTTTCCGGTACCTATGTATAATTCCGCCGGAGGAATATCTTCGCCATAGATTGCCTGCACAGCACTTTGAGAAGATGCGGTGTCTCTTCCTAGGGCAATCTGCACCCACTCCCAAACTTGCGAATATTCCGGCACGGCATAACACCACAAGGTGTGGTCGGAGTCATGCGCAGTGGACTCAACCAGACGAGCGGCTCCGGCCTCAACTTGAGGCATATACGCCGAAAATGCGATTCGCACCCGCCACCCATGAGATTGATAATGCGCAATCGCTTTGTCTCCGGCTAATCCATCAATAAACCACCGCCAGAGATGTTGATGATAATTTGAAGTCGTTTCGCTGAATTGACTCGGCCCCAACATGGGCATGAACAAATGGCGCACTCCATGTTTGAAGAATATATCAACACTCCGAAACAGTTGGTTTTGTGTCCAATTTGCAAAGTCATCACCCACATCCGAAATCCCGGCCAGGGCCGCGGCACGCCGCGTCCCCGAGGCGGCATAGATCACCGTTGAGGGTGTGAATTCATCGACTTGGTCAAATCCTAGTTGCAGGAATTCTTCCTGGGCATAAGCGCTTCTCTCGTTCACGATCATCCTGCTTTCAGCGCGATGGGAAGATGGATAGTAAAAGTTGAACCAACACCAATCTGGCTGTTGACATCGAGACGACCCTCATGGCGCTCAATGATCTCTTTGGTGATTGCCAGGCCCAGACCCGTGCCCGGAATGGAAGATTGACCAGCTTGTTGACCACGGTAAAAACGCTCAAAAACATAGGGGAGATCCTCGGGCGCTATCCCCATTCCTGTATCTGAAATCTCGATGAGTGCCAGCGATTGGGTGTGATGCTGCGCTGTGCGCACCGAGATGGCCCCATCACTGGTATAGTTGACGGCGTTTCCGACCAGGTTGTTAATTGCCTGAGCGAGTTGATCCTTATCAGCGAATACAGGCGGCAGATTTTGATCCATCTCCAATTTAATATCTAGACCCTTAGCCGTTGCACGAAGCTGGTTTGCGGTAACAACGCGTTGTACAATTTCATTCAAGTCGGTTAACTCAAAAACCGTTTCGGTGACCCCCACCTCCATGCGGGATAAATCTAAGACATCTTCAACGAGTGTTTTTAAGCGAGTTGTCTCATCCTTCAGAACAGCCAGATAGCGTTCACTTTTAAGCGGGTTGCCCTCTTCAAGCATCTCCAGATAGATTGCCAGATTGCTGATGGGCGTGCGCAACTCGTGCGAGACATCGGAAACGAACTTGGATTTCAAGGCATCTAACTCCGTAAGCTGTTCGTTAGCAGCGGCCAATTCCTCGGCCTGTTGGCCCAAGCGGGTATTGGCATCGGCCAACTCCTGGGTGCGGCGCTCTACGCGTTCGTCGAGTTCGATGTTGATTAATTGCAAATCACTCAACGCATTTTCCAAGGTTCTTGCAGCTAACCAAGAAACTAATGCGATTGCAAACATTCCAAAAACCCCAATATAAAAATTTGGTTCCAGATTCATCATCAGCGCGCTGATGATGAAGATTGCGCTATTGATTGCTGCAACTATGAAACTAGCTGCGGGCACAATTAATACACTCGAAATTAGTACTGGAATTACAAAATAGAACTGTGTTGCTCCGCTCGAAATCGCTTCTACATTCGCGAAAGTCAAAGCAAACATAATAAGCAACAAAAAAAGTGTGCTCGCCCAAAAAACCTTACCTCTACGATTTAATGAGAGAATCCCCCAAATACCAAGTATGAAAACGAGTCCGCTCCAAAATGTGGCAACAAGATTTTCCCAACCATCCACTTTAGAAATAATCAAATATCCTACTAATAGAATTGCTAGCACAGTAACCATTGCCAGACTCATCGCAAGAATATTTAGCAATCTAGCCTTTCTAAGATCATTTGGATCCGAGGTGGGCACCTCCAAATATCTCCGTAAGTAGTCGATCATAGAAAACCACCTTGCTTGCCTAGCAATAGTGTGCTTAGAACAGCAGATTTAACCACTAATGTTGGCGAATATAAACATTTTCCAATCCACAATGGATTATATAGCTTGTCTTGATTTTTCAACAACCAGTTAATTCCTTTTTGTAATACATCAAC
>CAYFMI010000044.1:0-32328 GCA_964344175.1 uncultured Anaerolineales bacterium | reverse complement strand
GCCCCCATAGCTCAGTGGATAGAGCGTTGGCCTCCGGAGCCAAAGACCTGCGTTCGAGTCGCAGTGGGGGTATCCAATTCCAAAATAGGCATCAGGGCAGTTTACCTGCCCTGATGCCTATTTTGGAATATATTGCGAAAGAGCAAGGCAGGCCAGGGCAGGGATGAGTATAAACAGCAAACTCAATATGACTGTTCTAAAGGGCTGGTAGATCCACAAGGCTGGAAAAAAATTAGAAAGCGACCACATAATATAAAGAAAGAGATTTGGCGATAAACGCGAGCTTCGGGTGGGCAGGTTGGTATCCACCGGCACTGTGGCAATCTTCAAACCCCGGTTGACGGCCTGCACTAAAGTATCTAGCGTATGCGAATATCTGGCCGTCAGCCGGAATGAGCGTAAGGCATGGGCAGAATATGCCCGAAACCCCGATACAGCGTCATGGGGATTCATGCCGATGAATATCCACACCAGGCGATTACCCAGCCATTGCAGGGTTCGCTTGGCCCTGGAAAAATGCGGCACCTTCCAGGGCCGACGATCCCCAATAACAATATCCGCCTGATGATGCAGGATGGGTTGAATTAACCCTTCGATAAAATGAGGCGGATACTGATGATCTGCATCGATATTGACGAAAAGATCGACACCCGCTTTGAGGGCATGTTCAACCCCAGAGCGGAAGGCGATCCCCAGCCCGAGGTTGTGTGGATGTAAAATGAGGCTGCAGCCGTATCCCCTGGCGATCGCGGCCGTGCGGTCACGCGAGCCATCATCCACCACCTGCACTTGAATATCATCAATCCCGGGCAAAGCGGTGGGCAAGGCGTTAAGCACATCGGCCAGGGTTGCTTCTTCGTTATAACACGGGATATTGATGACTAACCGCATGGGTTTTCATTCATGATCGTTACTAAGCCGATGTGTAAGTTTCGACCCGCGTCCACCCAGTTTCTTGAAATTCTTTCGAAAAAGGCGTTGGGCTGAATTTATGTTTCGCTACTTCTCTACCGTACAATTGACAAGGCGGGCGAGCAGAAGCACGCTTCGACTGCGTAAACTCCGCTCAGGATACTCTCGCGCCAGCTTTTCTCCAGATCTACGGTAAAGAATTTGCTACAACGAAAGCCCGGGGATGTTGACGACCAGCCAATATACGCCTGCCGACACCAGGGCCGTCGCCGGGATGGTGATGATCCATGCCATGATGATCTCTTGAGCAACGCCCCAGCGCACTTTGCTAATGCGTTCTGCCGAACCAGCCCCCATAATGGCCGAACTGACCACCTGGGTTGTACTCACCGGGCCGCCCATAACCGAAGCTCCCAAGATGACAATTGCCGAGGTCAACTGAGATGAAAAACTATGCACGGGGCGAATTTTGTAGAACTTTCCCCCCAGAGTTTTGATCAACTTCCAACCTCCGAAGGCCGTTCCCAGGGCAATCGCCCCCGCACTGGCAGCGATCACCCACAAGGGCACGCGAAACTCAGAGAGATGGCCACCGATCACCAATCCCAGGGTGATGACTCCCATCGTCTTTTGAGCATCATTCGTGCCGTGGCTGAAGGCCAGCGCCAGCGCTGTCACTAACTGGGCACGCTTGAAGAACTTATTAATTGTTGGGGTAGCCCCGCGCGCCAGGAAAAATATCAGCCGGGTGACGAGAAACCCTAACACTAAACCAATTACCGGCGAGGCCAGCAGGGCGATTATTATTTTTGACAACCCATCCAGTTTGATGACATCGAAACCGGCCCCGATCACTACCGCGCCAATGATGCCGCCAATCAAAGCATGCGAAGAACTGCTAGGGATCCCTAGCAACCAGGTGAGCAAGTTCCAGAGAATAGCGCCAATCAGGGCAGCCAGAATAACTTCCAATGTAATGGTATCGGCCTGCACAACTTCGGAACCGATCGTTTTAGCAACGGCTACGCCGAAGAGAAATGGCCCCAGGAAATGAGCCACTGCGGTGACACCCAGGGCTGTTTGCGGACGAAAGGCGCGCGACGATATCATGGTAGCAACGATATTGCTTGAATCGTGCAGCCCATTGAGAAAATCGAAGACTAAAGCCAGCGCGATTAACATAACCATCGTTGACGACATAGTTATCACTCCAATCAGGCAATCTTGACCACAATATCGGAGATCACATTGGCCGCCTCATCACCACGATCCGCAGCATTACTAAGGTGGCGGTACACCTCGCGCATCTTCAGCATTTCTACAATATGATGGACATCCTCAGGCCCGCTGAACAGATCGGCCACTGCCTCTCGATAAACACCTTCCACCCGGTTTTCTAATGCCTTGGCGCGTTGGGCATGGTCTATTGCCACGGCAGGGTGTTTCTTCAAACGCTGAACGGCCAACAATATTTCATAGGTTGAATCACTCAAAAGCGAAGCGATTCGCAACATGAAGGAGGTCGGCTTTACTTTGAGAACATCCATTTCATGAACAGTGCTATAAGCATAGTCCAACACATCGTCAATGGCCCGCGACAAAGAGAAAATATCTTCCCGATCAAAGGGCGTCACAAAAGTGCGGTTCAATTCGGCAATTAAAATCCGACGGGCTTCATCGGCTTCTTTCTCGCACAGCGTTAGTTCTTCGGCAATATCATGATCTTGAGTTTCCATAAATTGAACCAGGAGTTTCAAGCCCTTATACGTGAGGGCGGCTTGCTCCTCAATCAACTCATGGAATATATCGTCTTTTCGTTTGAAGATCTTAAACATAACAAACTCCCTTACATTTTGGGGTTCCAGGGTAACAGGCTAGTCATTCGGTAACTGCCTGCCGTAGAAATCCCTAATCGCATATTACTGCTTTGGTGTGAAAGAAAGCCCTGCTCGCAATGCAGCAGGGCTGTTATTAGGCTACTCTAAACGCGCCAGGGACTATCAATGGGCTATTTTTCTTCTTTATCTTGTTTGGCAGCCTGGATAATAGCCTCGGCCAGATGTGAGGGAACCGTCTCGTAGCGGGCGTATTCCATACTGAAGACGCCGCGCCCGCCCGTCATCGAGCGTAGATCGGTCGTATAGCGCTGCAATTCGGCCAGCGGCACATGCGCCTTGATGGTCGATTTCCCACGCGCGGTATCCATGCCCTGTACGCGAGCGCGGCGGGTATTCAAATCGCCCAGAATATCGCCCATGTTGGCTTCAGGAACAAGGACTTCAACGTACATAATCGGCTCTAGCAACACTGGGGCAGCCTGCTGCACCGCCAATTTGAAACATTCGCGAGCGGCAATTTCAAAGGCTACCGGCTTCGAGTCGACCGGGTGCTCTTTACCATCAAAGACCGCCACGCGCACATTGTGAACCGGGAACCCGGCGATCACGCCATCGAGCATCACATTGCGGACACCCTTTTCAATCGCTGGCATATAGTTTTGCGAGACTGCGCCACCGAAGACTTCATTTACAAATTCAAAATCTTCATCGGGTAACGGTTCCACTCGCAAATGGACTTCACCAAACTGACCCGCGCCGCCCGATTGCTTCTTGTGGCGGTATTGCGCCGAGCCGGTTCTGGTAATGGTCTCTTGATAGGGCACGCGCGGCTCTTCGATTCCCAGCGTGGTCTGGAATTTGCTTTCAGCCTTGCGAATAGCGACATCAATATGCTGGTCGCCCATACCCTGCAAAATGGTCTGCCGGGTGCTGGGTTCCTGCCGCCAGGAGAGGGTCATATCTTCTTCGCACAGGCGCGTCAACGTGGGGCTGACTTTGGCCGAGTCGGCCTGTGTTTCGGGGCTGACGGCAACGCTATATAGCGCATTCGGATACGAAGGAACCGGTAAGGTCAAAGGGTGGCCTTTATCGCTAAAGGTATGCGCAGTGGAGGTCTCACCCAATTTTGCCACGACGCCAATATCCCCAGAATGCAGCACTTTTACAGAAATCTGCTCTTTGCCGCGCATCACCGAGATACCACCCAAACGCTCTTCAGTCTTGACGTTTTGATTCCACACGCGGCCATCTGAAGTCATTACGCCAGAATAAATGCGGAAATAGGTAATCTTGCCGACGAAGGGGTCGGCAGTCGTCTTCCAGACATAGGCCGCCAGCGGCCCGGCATCGGAAGCAGGCAGTTCTTCAGGCCCAGTTGCCCCTTCAGCCGTCACCGCTGCCCGCTCGTCGGGCGAAGGCAGCAACGCCAAAACAGCATCTAGCAGCGGGAACATACCCATCTCAGATGTACTGGCGGTCACAAATACAGGCACAAAGGCCCCGGTATGTATCGCTCTGCGCAACCCATTGATGACCTCAGTCGCAGAGAGTTCTTCACCATCGAGGTATTTCATCAACAACTCATCATCACCTTCGGCGGCGGCTTCCACCAATTCCATGCGAGCTTCCTCAACAGCATCCTGGAATTCCGCAGGGATAGCCTCGCCACTCTCTCCTGCACCAGAATACGCCTTCATCGAGAGTAAATCCAAGACACCCTTAAAATCGGTTTTCTCACCCCAGGGCAACTGAACCGGGATCAAGCGGGTTTCGGTCATCTCGCGCACCGAGGCCAGAGCTTTCTGAAAATCGGCGTTCTCGCGGTCCATCTTGTTAATCACCACAAAACGCGGCAGGTTGAATTCATCACTATACGACCAGGCAATCTCGGTACCGACTTCTGCACCGGCCACTGAGTCAACCACCACAACCGCGGCATCGGCTACCCGTAAAGCTGAAATCACCTCGCCAACGAAATCTGTATACCCTGGCGTATCCAAGAAGTTGATCTTATGGTCTTTATATTCAACGGGGATCAATGTTGTGGAGAGCGAAATCCCGCGACGAATTTCTTCATCTTCGAAATCCGAAGCCGTTGTACCATCTTCGATGCGTCCCAAGCGCGTGGTTACTCCTGTGCTGTGCAAGAAAGCCTCGACCAGCATCGTTTTTCCTGCGCTGCTATGCGATACGAGAGCGACGTTTCGAATTTTGTCGGTTTGGTATTCTTTCATGGATTTAGACCTTCCTTAAAGAAATTTCACAAATTAGAAGTTACGCGCTTGCGAAGACGGCAGTTTTTCAACGAACCACGTAAGCCTATACAATAGAATTACTCAAGAATATTTCTCAGCCAATATTGGCCTCTGGGAATCCCTTCCTAAACAACCACGATCTTTGCTAAGAAACAACCACCCAATTATATGTGAAAACCCAAAAATCGGGTACACTTTCCCCCATGAATTTCTTCAAACGATTATTCTTTAAAGTCTTCTACTTGTTTACCCCACCCTGGGATACTAATCTCACGCCTCCCGAACTGCTCCAATTCATTCAGCAGCATCCGCCTGGGCGCGCGCTGGATTTAGGCTGCGGAACCGGCACGAATGTGCTTGCCCTTGCCCGGCATGGCTGGCAAGCCACAGGGGTCGATTTTGTCCCTAAAGCGATTCGCAAAGCCCGGCGCAAAGCAGTTCAGGCGGGCGTGCAGGTAAATTTTTTAGTGGACGATGTCACCCGCTTAACAGAATTGTCCCCACCTTTTGATTTGATCCTCGATATCGGCTGTTTCCATAGTTTGAATCCCACCGGCCAGCAAGCCTACCGTCACAATGTAGCGCGACTGCTGGCCCCGGGCGGATCTTATTTGTTGTATACCTTCACCCAAAGCGGGGAGGCCGATTCTGACCGTGGGGTTGCTGAGGCAGATCTGGCGCTTTTCGACTCCCATATGGAACTCATCTCCCGCAGCGACGGCACCGACCGGGGCAGCCGCGCCTCGGCCTGGCTGCATTACCAAAAACCAGGCCCATGAATTTTCTTTTCTTATTCCTCGATGGCGTTGGTCTCGGCGCAGACAATCCGGCCAGCAACCCCTTTGCCCGCGCCGAAATGCCTAATTTAAGCAATCTCTTGGGCGGGCGTAATTTGGTAGCCCATCACTCGGAAACGGCCATCGTCAGCGAGCGCGCCACGCTGCTCTCGCTGGATGCCTGCCTGGGCGTGGAGGGACTGCCTCAATCGGCCAGCGGGCAAGCCACTTTATTAACAGGTCGCAATGTCCCCGCCGAATTAGGCTACCATTACGGGCCAAAACCCAACCCGGCCATCAGCGTCATCCTCGAAGAGGGTAACATCTTTGCCACTCTGAAGGCAAACGGCCTGCAAGCTGCGCTATTGAATGCTTTTCCCCAGGGCTATTTTCAAGGTCTCAATTCGGGCAAACGGCTACCCGGTGCGGTAGCAATGGCCTCACTCAAAGCCGGTATTGCACTAAAAACCGAGGTAGATCTATTTGCCGGCCAGGCCCTCTCGGCAGACTTCAGCGGCAAGGCCTGGCGCGAGCGTTTGGGCTATCATGATGCTCCCGTATACTCGTTCTATGGAGCAGGCCAGCAGCTTGCCCGGCTGGCAGAAAACATCGATTTTGCTTTTTTTGAATTTTGGATCAGTGATGTCCTGGGGCACCGCAAAGACATGGATGAAGCCTGCCTGTGGCTGAAGCGCTTCGATCAGGTACTCGGAGGCCTGTTGGCCGCCCGGAACGATGCCGAGGGCCTGATCCTAATCACGTCTGACCATGGCAATCTCGAAGATCTCAGCACCCGGCGGCACACCATCAACCCCGTCCCCGGGTTGATCATCGGCAATCCCGCTTTGCGTCAAGCATTTGCCGAGGGGCTGCGCAATTTGTCCCACATCACCCCCGCCATTCAGCGCATAATGAAGAACTCCACAAAATAAAGAGCGGGTTGCACCAAAGACAGCCCGCTCTTTATTTTGTTTTTTGGGTTTAGGCGCCTTCTTTGTGCTGCCGCACCAATTCGCGGCGCAGAATCTTGCCCACCGTTGTCTTGGGCAGTTCATCGCGAAATTCCACCTGTGTGGGAACTTTGTAGGCGGCCATGTTTTCCTTGCAAAAAGCGCGAATCTCATCCTCGGTAGCCGTCTCACCGGGCTTCAATACCACCCAGGCCTTAACTGTTTCACCACGCTTCGGGTCAGGGATCCCTGCCACGCCAACTTCCAACACTTTAGGATTGTCAGAAATTACTTCTTCAACTTCACGCGGCCACACCTGGAAGCCGCCCGGCTTAATGAGTTCTTTCTTGCGATCAACGATATAGAAATAGCCATCCTCATCCATACGGGCAATATCGCCGGTATATAACCAGCCGTCGCGCAGGGCGTTATTGGTCTCGGTGGGCATATTATGATAGCCCTTGAAAATCTGCGGCCCCTTTAACACCATTTCGCCGATTTCGCCTTGCGGCAGCACGGTGACCTCATCATCCAGACTGACAATGCGAGCATCAACATCAGGCAGCGGCATCCCAATGGAGCCGGCGCGATTTTCGCCCTTCAAGGGATTGCACGTCGCAGCGGTAGGCGATTCGGACAGGCCATACCCCTCGAAGACCACCCCGCCGGTTAGCGCTTCAAACTGTTCTTTGGTTTCGCGCATCAGCGGCGCTGACCCCGAAATACAGGCCTTGATCGAGCTGAGATCATATTTCCCGGCCAGCACATCATCCCAGTTATTGATGGCGTTATAAAGCGTGGGCACACCAGGGAAAATAGTGCAGCGATATTTTTGTAAGTTGTCCAGATCATCTTTGATGTCGCGGGCATTCGGAACCATTACCAGCGCTGCGCCAGTCGCCATACCAAAGCTCATTCCCGCCACCATGCCATAGACATGGTAAAGCGGGATCGCCATCAGCACAACTTCCTCACCATCTTTGGCATCCACCATCCAGCGCCGAATTTGCAATGAGTTGGCTACCAGGTTACGATGCAGCGCAATCGCGCCTTTGGGGGTTCCAGTGGTGCCACCACTATACTGGAAGATGGCAACATCATCGGGGCCGACATCCACTTGCGGGCGGTCCTCCGGTGTATAGGGAGCGACGAAATCTTTCCACCAAATATCGCCTTCGGCCAACTCAACCCGGAAACCGGCTTTCTTTTCTTTAAGCAGCGTGAACAGAAAAGCCGTCAGCGGAGGCAGCGTTTCTTTGATATTGGTCACGACAATGGTTTTGATTTTGGTTTTCGGCTGCACCTCTTTGACCGTGTTATAAAAATTACTCATCACGATCATTACTTCGATTCCGGCGTCATTGGCCTGATGCTCAATCTCTCGTGGTGTGTAGAGCGGATTGGTAGCCACAACCACCGCTCCAGCCTTCAGCGCACCATAATAGGCAATCACAAATTGGGGCGTATTCGGGATGAAAATACCCACCCGATCGCCTTTCTTGACCCCCAAACCGGCCAGCGCAGCGGCAAATCGATCCGTACGGCCCACCATCTCTTGATAAGAGATCTTAGCACCTTTGAAGATTGTGCAGGGTGCATCAGGGTATTTGCGAGCCGACTCTTCTAGAAAGTAGAAAATTGGCGTTTCCGGATAATCAATCGTTTGGGGAACTCCTTCATCATAGTTTTCAAGCCAGGGACGATCGCTCATATTTCTCTCCTTATCTCAAATTACCTGATGGTTGATTTACCGATAAGCCCCCGGAGATACAACCTCTCCTCTGGGACTGAATTGATCCAAGAATAGTATAGATAGTTCTCCGGTGAATGTCAAATAATGTGCGATGATTTTTATGTCAAATTGATAAAGAACCCCGCCGCAAGCAGCGGGGTATCTTTTAACGGAAAAAGCCTCATGGGGGCTTCACCCCCAAACCCCCGATTACCATTCATCGCCGCCACAAGCGGCACGGTATTCTGGCTTTTTCCGCATAAACGTCTCAATTACCGAAAGTATGGCTTCGCTCACATCATCTTCGGCACGAAACCAGTGAATATTAGGGTCGTCGGCTTTGAACCAATTTGCCTGTCGGCGCACGAAACGGCGGGTAATGCGTTTCATTTGCAGAATAACTTCATCCAGAGTGATCTCGCCCTGAAGATACTGGGTCACCTGACGATAGCCAATTGCCGAAAGCGGCGGCAGATCGGGAGAATACCCCCGATTAAGCAGCGACCGGGTTTCGGCGACCAATCCATCTTCGAACATCTTGTGAATGCGAGCATCAATGCGGGCATACAGTTCCGGGCGGGGACGCTGCAACCCTAGCAGCAGCAAACGATAAGGCGGCGGGCCAGCCTCCCTTTGGGTGGAAAATAAGCGCCCGGTGGTGAGAATAACCTCCAAAGCACGCACCGTGCGGCGCAGGTTCTGAGGCTCAATACGCACAGCCGCTTCGGGGTCGAGACTCGCCAAACGAGCATACAACGCTTCAGGGCCTTTGTCCCCACCCCAGGCCTCGAGCGCCCCCCGCAGACGCGGGTCGGGTTCCACTTCTGGAACGCGCCAGCCTTCCAGAAAGGCGCGCACATACTGTCCTGTGCCCCCGACCATCAAAGGCAGCTTCCCGCGGGCGTGGATGGCATCAATGGCCTGGCGCGCCGCTTCGAGATACATCGCCAAACTCCAAACATCATCGGGGTCGGCCACATCAATCAAATGATGAGGGACACGCGCCAACTCGGCAGGTGTGGGTTTTGCTGTGCCAACATCCATGCCGCGATACAACAAACGCGAATCCGCCGAAACAATCTCCCCATTCAGGTACTCCGCCAGCTTTAAAGAGATTTCGGTTTTGCCCACTGCCGTAGGGCCAAGCAAAATTATGAGTGGTTTATTCGTTTCCGGTGAGGGCATTTTCAAAATGTTCGATCAAGGGTAATTGGGGGGCGGCTCTGCGTTGCACAGCAATCACATCGATGCGCCAGTCACCATCCAATTCGGGGTACGCTTGCAAAAAAGCCTGCGCCGCCTCGATCAGGTGTTGTTTCTTACGCGGGGTGATCGCTTCTTCAGGAAAACCAAAGCTCATTGTGGTGCGGGTCTTCACTTCGACAAAAACCAGCGCATCGCCCTCTTGCGCAATTAAATCAAGCTCTCCATAGGGTGTGCGATAGTTGCGCTCCAGCATATGGTAGCCCTTTTCCGTCAGGTATTCGGCGGCGCGTTCTTCGCCCCATTTTCCAAGTGCGATACGTTTACTCATGAAGCTTCAAGCGTTGTAACCATTCTGGAACAGGGATCGGTGTACTGCGGTCACGCCGGGCAGCTTTGGCTACCAGACTTTCATAAAAATTCAGCAATTGCTGGGCGGTGTATTCAATTGCATATTGTTGAGCAGTGCGGCGGGCGGTTTGGCTCATCTTATCTCGCAAATCCTGTTCGAGCGCCATACGCACCATCAATGCCGTGAAACCCGCCATCTCGACATCAGTCGCCAGGAAACCGTTTTCCCCAGATATTACAGTATCGCCCACGCCTGGCGATTCGATCCCCAGTACCGGCAAACCCGTTGCCATGGCCTCAATCACAGAGAGTGGATGCACCTCTGTAATCGATGACGTCACAAAGAAATCCGCCATCGCGAGATACCTTGAAATCTCTTCATAAGGAACGCTGCCGGTAAAGGCAACCTTGGAAGTCAGCCCCATGTGTTGGATGCGGTCTTCTAAGTTTTCTCGCTCAACGCCCCCACCAACAATCAACAGGCGCAAATGCTCATAGGCCTGGACAGCCCCGCCAAAAGCCCGTAACAAAAAGGGTAAATTTTTCTCCGGCCCCAACCGCCCAGAATATACCAGCACAATATTCTGTTTATCCCAACCCAGGTCTTCCCGGCTGATAGGCCGATCCTGATTGTAGAAGGGGGCGAGATCGACCCCGTTAGGGACAACCTCGATAGGGACATCCACACCGAGCTTACGGAGTACACCTGCTAGCCCCGGCGAAGGGGCGATGACACCATCCACGGCCTGACAGTAATTATGTAAGTAGGCCTTGAGGAAAGTATCGCTAATTTCTTCGGGAAGATGCGGTAAATAGGCCTGCGCATACAAATCATAGCGGGTGTGATTTGTGAAAGCTATCGGGATTCCCTGAACTTTGCAATACAACACTGCCAACCCACCGCTCAGAAAGGGATGATGCACATGGACAATATCCATACTTTGTAACAACTTACGCGCCGAAGAACTATAGCGCACACTCAGATAGAAACCGGTATCGCTGAGCGGGACACCTGGCGATCGGATGATATTGATTTCTTTGTCGATGTAATCCTCATCGCCAAATGTAAATACATAAACCTCATGCCCCAAAGATTCGAGGTACCGTTTATTCAAGGCAATATGGTTGGTCACTCCACTGATATGCGGTTTGTAGGTATCACACATCATCCCGATGCGCATGAATATCTCCTAGTTTTTTACGGGTATGCTAATCTATACAATTCTTTCGAAGGGTTCCTACCCAAGATATTCCAACCCTTCTCAATCTATATTCCGTCGTTCTTTCATTTATTTACCTCAGGCGAACTCCTAACAGCCATTATACCCCTAGAATTCAGGCCATTCGTTGAAATTATTCGGCCCTCTGGGAATCCCTGAAAACACAGCGTGGGGCCACTGGATGTCAAATTGCTTCTGCCAAGTAATCACGGTAAAATCCATATGTGGCCCAATCACAACACTTGCCAAAATTAGACCGCATCAGCATATTGGCAGCAACGATTATGTTAGCCTATATTCTGGCGCGCTTTATTAACTTCCCCGCCCAAGAAATTCCTATTCAATTGCCCGGGGTGTATCTGCCACTCTCGCTAAACATCAACTCGGTTGTGGCGGTATTCGTCATCGGGCTGACCGGTTCGGGAGTAGATTGGTTGCTGCGCGGCCACCCGGCCATTGAAAACAAAGCTACCTATCAACACTGGCTGCTCCCTACACTGACGGCATGGGCTATCGGGATCACGTTATTGCAGCAACCTTTAGGGCCGCTCTGGTGGGGCGGCTTTGGGCTGGGTTCAGGCATTCTCATTCTGGTTGTCGTTGCCGAATACATCACCGTTGATCCCTCAGACATCCGCCGAGTTCCGGCGATGATCGGGTTGACAGCTGTAGCCTTTGCCTTGTACTTGGTTCTAGCTATTGTGGTGCGCAGCCGTGGGGCGCGCCTTTTCATCACTGTGCCCACCATCACCCTGGCAACAGGACTAATCAGCCTGCGGGTGCTATTGCTGCAATTGCAAGGTCGCTGGGCCATTGCGCCAACCCTGATTGCCATGCTAATCGCCGGACAAATCACCGCTGCGCTATATTACCTGCCACTATCGCCGGTTCAATTTGCTCTTATTTTGGTGGGGTTCTCTTATGCATTGCTCAATGTAATCGTTGGCGTAATGGAGAAAAAGAACTGGCAGCAATTGATCGCTGAACCCTTGTTTATTTTTATCTTTACTTGGGTAATTTTAATTTGGCTGCATTAGCAACTTCATATCCTAATTCGTGTTATTACTATCGCATGAAAGTTTTTGGGCTTACACAGTTTTTTAAATCTGCCCGAACTGCGCCCAACATAAGCGCATAACGCTACGATAAATAGCTTACAGGAGGAACAAAAGATGCAACTTGGGTTTGCATTTTTAGTATTGGTACTATCCTATCTCATTGGTTCTGTTCCAATGGGTTGGATCACAGTAAAACTAGCCACCGGAAAAGACGTGCGCGAAATTCAAAGTGGACGTACTGGAGGCACCAACGCTATGCGTGCGGCTGGCTTAGGCATGGGGCTTGTCACCAGCTTTGCCGATATTGCCAAAGGGATGGTTGGCGTATGGCTGGCACACACCCTGACTCCAGACAATATTTGGATAGAGATTTTGGCCCCGACCCTCGTAATTGTCGGCCATAATTTTTCTATTTTCACTATGCGAAAAAATGAGAATGGCAAACTATCCATTGGCGGCGGAGCGGGCGGCGCGCCCAGCGTCGGCGGTGCAGTCGGTTATTGGTGGCCACTTTTCTTTATTCTCGTTCCCTTAGGAGCATTGATCCTGTTTGGGATTGGATACGCCTCGGTGGCTACCTTCAGCCTTCCCATTATCGCTGCAATCGTATTTGCCATCCGAGCCGCGCTGGGCTTATCACCCTGGCATTATCTCATCTATTGTGCCTTTGCTGAGATACTCATCCTATGGGCGTTGAGGCCCAATCTCAAGCGGCTGGCCAACGGCACCGAACGCCTGGTTGGATGGCGCGCCAAACGGCAAAAGGCATCTCAAAATTCAGAAACCCGAGAAAATCAACCCGCTTCCTAAGTCGTCTTACACATCTCACTTTAAACAGATGAGCCGCAGCAATCTTGCTGCGGCTCATCTGTTTAAAGCGAATAATTTACTCTTCCGAGAAGGCAGGGGGTTCACCGTAGAGTTGATTGTAAAGGGCAACCAAATTGCGCTGATGCAGGCCTTCTGCTAATCCCCCAATCAGCACACGGCTCTTACCGCAGGATTCAACATCACTGGTTGCCAATAAATCCCCTGGATACTTGCGCCGTGCCGCCTGACGGACAATTTTACGGATGGCCGAAAGATACTCCAAATGTGAATCTATCGTCTCATCAACTTCCCCTCGCAAGATCACCTCCCCATGTCCCTGCACAATATTCTCTAACCCCATTTTACGGATCCGCCGGAAGGAGGCAATCATATCTTCGATATTGCCATCTACCAAATAGGGCAACGGCATAAAGACATCCCCCGCGAAGAGAATGCGATCCTCTTCGTTCAGGACGCCAATCCCATCCGCGCTATGCCCGGGCAACGGTATCAAAGTCAGGGTTTTCTTATCAACCTTGATACTCAACTCTCCATCTTCAAAGGTCATCTGCGGGAGAATGATCTTAGATTTTTCGAAGCTGACATTCTGGCGTCGTGCCTCCTCCAACGAGGGCATGCCCCGCTCTTCTAAATACGCACGGCATTTCTCATGAGAAATAACTACTGCCCCAGGGAAAAAACAACTCCCCCAACTATGATCGGCATGATAATGCGTGTTCACCACATACCGCACAGGGACATTCAGCTCTTGCTCAATGAAATCGCGAATTTCCAATGTCTCTTCCGGGAACGATAATGTATCAATGGCTACTGCCCAATCACTGCCGACCACCACCCCCGCAGTCACCTGGGCATATAGCTCACTCTGAAAAACGTAGACATTATCTGAAACCCGCTCTCGTTGAATCATAAATAAACCTCAATAGCACCGGCTCATCCTGTGTTCAGGAGAGCCGGAGTTTGGCAAACGAATGCACGAAGGATAGCACAAAGCAGTACCCTTCGTCAAGAATTGTGAACTTCTTCACGTATCACAAGCTTGACGAGCATACCTGAAATGTGTATAATGCGGCCTAATTATTTGAATACCCCCATCCGGGAGGAGTAGGCGGCTCTGGCGCTACTAGAGAAGGGATGGCCACAGGCTGAAAGCCACCCTCAGCACCCTCCACCGAAGGTCGCCCGGATTATTGCCGAAGAAATCCCTCGTGGAAAGTAGACCGGCACGGGTGAGCCCGTTAGCGCGAAGCCCTGATGCTTCATTCTGGAAAAGTCGGGGCAGTGAGAGCACCTACGCTCAGGCGTGGTGAATTGAGGTGGTACCGCGGAAGGTTAATCCTTTCGTCCTCTGTGGACGAAAGGATTTTTTGTTGTATGCAAAAGGAGATCCATCCATGCGCTACATCATCCCGATCATAATATGCTGTCTCTTGTCGATCAGCGGATGCAACGCCCCAACAGAGGGGGCGATGACATCTTCGGTTGTTGAGCTGCCAGGCGACGAACAGGCTCCAGCCGCGAAGGCAACGCCAACACCGAGATCATCTACGCAGCGGCAACCCACCCCAACTACAGAAACTGCACCGCCCATCCAGATGCCGACCGGCCCTGAGATGCCACCGTTAGAACCCAATCAACCCGTAATTATCACAGAAATTCACATGCTGTCCGAGCAGCAGGGTTGGGGCATCGGCCATCAAGGAGATAGCAGCGACCATATTCTCTTCACTAATGATGGAGGCCAAACCTGGGCAGATCGCACGCCGCCCGAGCCGGCTCCTGGCCCCGAAGAGCGCCTGGCAACCTGGGCGCATTTTGCCGACGCACGCCTGGTCTGGGTGATCTACGCCCCCGAAGGCGGGCCGCCGCCAACTGGCGACTCATACATCTGGTACACCCACAACGGCGGTGAAACCTGGCTGCCCAGCCAAAGCCTGCCAACGGCTGGACTTGAAGCCTATTTCGTGCCTGAGGGCTTCGCTTTCGTGGATGAAAAACAGGGTTGGTTTTTAGTGCATATTGATGCCGGAATGAGCCATGATTACAGTTATCTCTTTGGCACATCTGATGGCGGCATAACCTGGCAGCGTATTACCGACCCTTACGGCGTTGGGCTGCAAAGCTTGCACAATTCGGGGTTGGCGTTTAAAGATGATGTATTCGGCTGGGTGACCAAAGACAACCTGGGCGTAATGGCGGGCGCATTCTTCGAACAGACCTCCGATGGCGGCATAACCTGGGAAGATGTCTTCTTGCCTGCCCCTCCGGAGCATGACTGGTTCACCGAATTCAGCCGCTGCCAGACCTCAGCGCCAATCTTCACCGCCGGGGAAAGCGCCGCGCTGATTGTAAAATGCAAACTCTATGACGATGACACAAGCGATTACCAGGAATGGACCTATAGCTATATTTACACTACCCAGGATCTGGGAAAGACCTGGGAACATTCCCTGCTTCCCGCGCCGGTGGACAGCTTGCTCTTTCTCAACAATCAAGAAGGCTGGGCCTTTGGCCGCGAGCATTTCAAAACCACCGATGGCGGGCTGAGTTGGGCCCCGGTTAAATCGGTTAACTGGGACGGACAATTCAGCTTTGTCAGTTCCGAAACCGGCTGGGCGGTTGCCTCGAACGAGGGCGAAATCGCGCTTGTATCCACAGCCGACGGCGGTCAAACCTGGCAAATTATTCAGGCAAAAATGCAGCCTGCCAGCGAGTGAAGAAATTCCTTCAGGGAGCACTCCTCATGCCGACATATGAAATCCTGCAAGTTGATGCCTTTACCCAAACGCCCTTGGGCGGCAATCCCTGCGCGGTGATCTTCGACACCGATGAGATGGATGCCGCCACGATGCTGGCGATTGCCAAAGAGATGAATCTCTCCGAGACGGCTTTCGTGCGCCGCTCAAATGTGGCAAGCTTCGGTGTGCGATACTTTACCCCGGCAGAGGAGATTCCGCTGGCCGGACATCCTACGCTTGCCACGACCCGCGCCTTGATCGACACGGGGCGGCTGGCGCTTCAAGGGCCAGCTACCAACCTGACACTAGAATTGAGCGTCGGCCCCATCGAGGTGGAAATTCTCACCCAAAAGGGCCAACCCGCTCAAATCGTGATGTCACAGAAAAAGCCACAATTCCTATCCACCCACGATCCCGGCGAAGTGATGAGAATTTTCGGACTATCGCCCAGGGATGCCCTGCCAAACGTGCCAATTCAAACGGTCAGCACAGGCACGCCCCAGCTCATGATAGCGGTGCGCGATCAGGAAGTACTGCGCCGAATTCGAGTGGACATTGCCGCGTATGGTGAATATCACACTCGCTCAGATTTTTTCAGCCCGCACTTATTCTGCCTGGAGGGCATCACGCCTGAGGGGCAAACCTTCGCCCGGCATTTTGGCGTGCCGCCCGACACCCCGGAAGACCCTTTCACCGGATCGGCTACCGGCGGGATGGCCGCCTATTTGTGGCGCTATGGGTTAATCACTGTGCCTGTTTTTGTGGCCGAACAAGGCCACTGGATGCAGCGCCCTGGGCAGGCCAATGTTGAAGTCGTCGGCCCCCCCGACGCCATTGAAACCGTCAAAGTCGGTGGCCCGACAGTCACCGTAATGCGAGGAGAACTAACAATTTAATGCGTTCAATTGGTCGGCGCACTACGTGAACAAACGAATAGACCAATGGATAATTTAGGAGACAATGATGACAACACTACCAAAAACATATGATTTTAGCGACACCGAAGAACGGATTTACAAAATGTGGGAATCCGGCGGCTATTTCAAACCCAGCAACGATCCCAACCAGGCCGGCCATGACAGCGCCAAAAAGCCCTATGTGATCTCAATCCCGCCCCCCAACGTGACCGGCAAGCTACACCTGGGGCACGCCATGTTCGTCAGCATGGAAGACCTGATGATCCGCTACCATCGTATGAAGGGCATCCCCACGCTGTGGGTTCCCGGCTCCGACCATGCCGGGATCGCCACCCAACTTCAGGTAGAAAAAGCCCTGCGCGCTGAAGGCACCAGCCGCGAAGAAGTCGGGCGCGAGAAATTTTTAGAACGCACCTGGGCCTGGAAGGAAGAATACGGCGGGCACATCAGCAATCAGATTCGGCGGTTGGGTGCATCGTGCGATTGGGGTCGTGAACGTTTCACGCTGGATGATGACTTACAGGTCGCCGTGCGCGAGGCCTTTGTGCGCCTGTACGAGAAGGGGCTGATCTATCGCGGCCCGCGGCTGATCAATTGGTCCCCGGGGTTGAAGACGGCCGTTTCAGACTTAGAAGTGGAATACAGTGAAGAGCAGGGCAAGCTGTATTATTTCAAGTACATGTTAACCGGGAGCGATGAATATATTCCCGTAGCAACCACCCGCCCGGAAACCATCCTGGGAGATACGGCGGTGGCCGTGCACCCGGAGGATGAGCGTTATAAGCCATTCATCGGCAAAAAGGTGATCGTGCCAATCTTGGGGCGCGAGATTCCCGTGATTGCGGATGAGTATGTGACCCGCGAATTTGGCACCGGGGCGCTGAAGATCACCCCCGGGCACGACCCCAACGACTACGAGATCGGTATGCGCCACAACCTTGAGATTATCTCGGTACTCGACAAGGAAGCCCGCGTCAATGCCCACGGCGGCCCCTACCAGGGCCAGGATCGCCTCGATTGCCGGGAGAATATGTGGAGCGATATGCGCACCGCCGGATTGGTCATCAAAGAAGAAGACCACACCATGCAAGTGCCGCGCTCCCAGCGCGGCGGCGAGATCATTGAACCGATGGTTTCGACGCAATGGTTCGTGGACATCAAGCCGCTGGCCGAGAAAGCCATCGCCGCCGTGCGCGACGGGCGCATTTCTATCGTACCGGAGCGCTTCAACAAGGTGTACTACAACTGGATGGAGAACATTCAAGATTGGTGCATCAGCCGTCAGCTTTGGTGGGGTCACCGCATCCCGGTGTGGTATTGCGCCGAATGCAACGCACTCACCGTCAGCCGTGCAGACCCTACGGAATGCGCCCATTGTGGCAGCATAGCTATTGAGCAAGACCCCGATGTGCTGGATACCTGGTTTTCTTCCGGGCTGTGGCCTTTTTCTACGCTGGGTTGGCCTAAAGACACTCCCGACCTGGAATATTTCTACCCCACTGTGATGATGGAAACCGGCTACGACATCCTTTTCTTCTGGGTGGCGCGCATGATTATGATGGGCCTGGAATTCACCGGCGAAGCGCCCTTCAAAGAGGTCTATCTGCACGGCCTGATCCGTGATGAGCATGGGCGCAAGATGTCGAAATCGTACGGCAATGTAATCGACCCGCTCGAAGTCATGGATGAGTTGGGCACCGACGCGCTGCGCTTCACGCTGCTGGTCGGCTCAACACCGGGCAACGACATGAACCTCAGCTTGAAGAAAGTAGAGGCTAACCGCAACTTCGCCAATAAGATTTGGAACGCAACGCGGTTTGTGATTGGGATGCTGGAGAGCGCCCCTCACCCCAGCCCTCTCCCACAGGGAGATGGAGATGATCCCATTGTTAAATCTCCATTGCCCGCGCAGTTGCTCCAAAGGGCGCGTGAATTACGAAGAGATGCTACTGATGCAGAAAAACTACTATGGCACTTGTTACGCAATCGTCAACTTATGGGCCATAAATTCCGACGCCAACACCCGATTGGTAGTTATATACTTGATTTTTACTGTCACGAAGCTAATCTCGCCATTGAACTAGACGGTGGTCAACATGCTGAAGAAAAACAAGCTCAATATGATTTGGAACGTACATCCAATCTGGAAGCTGAAGGAATTCGTGTTTTGCGATTTTGGAACCATCAAACTCTGACAGAAACCGAAGCTGTATTAGAAATGATTCTGGATGCCCTGCCCCCCTCTCCCGCGGGGAGAGGGGCCGGGGGTGAGGGCTGGACCCTGGCCGATTCGTGGATTTGGGCGCGGCTGCAAGACGTCATCCGCAATGTGGAGCGGTTGTTTGCCCATCATCAATACGGTGAAGCCGGGCGTCAGATTTATGATTTCTTCTGGAATGAATTTGCCGACTGGTATCTGGAGATTGCAAAATTGCAAATGGCAAACGACGGCCCCCATGCTCAAACTACTGCCCAAACGCTGGTGCGCGTGCTGGATCTCAGCCTGCGCATGCTGCACCCTTTTATCCCCTTCGTCACGGAAGAACTCTGGCAACACCTTAAGGCAGCTGCCCAAGCGGCCAATATCACTGCCGAAGAATGGGCCGAAGCCTTGATTGTGGCCCCCTGGCCGGAGCCGCGTCCCGAGGAGGCTTGGGAATCTACGAAAACAGCCGACTTCGAATTAGTGCAGGAGATTGTGCGCGCTATTCGCAATCTGCGCGCCGAAAAGAGTATCAAACCGGGCACACGCATTCCGGCAGTGTTCGCAGCGGGCAATTACACCGAACTGATCGAAAACCAAATGACTGTGATCGCAGCATTGGCCCGCCTGGATGAATCGCAACTCGATATTCATGCTGCGCTTGATGAAAAGCCTCAAGATCATATCGCGTTGGTAGCCGGTTCGGTGGAAATTTATCTCCCCCTCGCCGGGCTGGTGGATCTCACTGAGGAACGCCTGCGCCTAGAAAAAGAACTAGCCGAGGCCGAGAGTCAGATCCAACGGTTAGAAAAGCTGCTCAACAGCCCCTTTGCACAGAAAGCGCCGGAGAATGTTGTCCAGGCCGAACGCGAAAAACTGACCGTCTTTCAGGATACGGCCCAAAAGCTGAAAGATCAACTTGAACGGCTGGCATAGCCCTGGCCGTGAATATCAGCGCTTGTCCGGGTGCGTGGAGAACTTTCACCCGCGCACCCGAACAGACCATAAAGCGTTTCAGGGGAGGGAAAGCGATTGAATACATACACAAATCTTGGTTTTAGGCTTCAAATCCAAAATTGCCTAAATCCATGCCAAATTGCATGCCTAAGGCAGAAAAACCGCTGTAAGATCTAGGCGATTTCCGGCATCTAAACGAACATGACATCACTCATCGATCCACAACTCAAACTAGGCGCAGTCTCACTTAGCGTCGCTGACTTACAGCGCTCGCTCGACTACTATGAAAATCGCATTGGCCTGCAACGGTTCGGTGACGCAACTGATCGGGCTACGCTAGGGACAGGCGCAACACCCCTGGTACATCTCTATCATCAGCCGGGCGCACAAATCGCCCGCCGGACGACCGGACTATATCATTTTGCCTTGTTGCTGCCCTCGCGCAGAGCGCTGGCACATTCGCTAAATCATCTTATCGAAACACAAACACCGATGGTCGGTGCAGCCGACCACCTGGTCAGTGAGGCCCTATATCTGACCGACCCCGATGGGCATGGCATTGAGATCTATTGCGACCGGCCGCGTGAGCAATGGTACAACGCCCAGGGGACACTTATAATGGATACGCTTCCTTTGGATGCAGAGGGGATACTGGGAGAACTGGAGAGCAACGGGCACGGCTGGCGCGGGCTGTCGGCCAAAACCGTAATGGGGCATGTTCATTTGCATGTGGCAGACTTAGAGGCCGCCAACAATTTTTATTTAGATGTAATGGGGTTCGAGCGTCCACCCCTCTCGATGCACATCCCTACGGCCAGTTTTGTCAGTGCCGGGGGCTATCACCACACCCTGGGGCTTAATATCTGGGCCGGGGTCGGCGCGCCCGCCCCAACGTCAGGCCACGCGCGCCTGCTCTCGTTCGAGCTGATCTTCTCGAATGACGATCAGCTCGACCGCGTCCGCCAGTATCTCGCCGCGGCGGAAGTTCCCCAGGAAAAACGGACTCAGGGATGGCTGGTGCGTGATCCGTCGCAAAACCCAATCTTGCTGCGGGCGGCAAAATAGCTATCGCCACAAACCTAGAATCACACCCATCACCAACAAACCAACAAGGTAGATACCAGCATTGATAAACCAGAGCGTCAATGAGCGGCCCTCGAAGGCATGATTGGCGGCGAAACTAAACCCATTAAAGCCCAGCCACATGAAGAAGCCCATCAAGAGACCCCCTACCACCCCACCAGCACCCGACCAGGTCAACACATTCGCCAGGAAAAACGCCATCAGTAGGGAATTCAAAAACGCAATCGCATAATCTTGCCAGCGTTGATCTTGTTCGGCCTGTTCGCGCGTCATGCCGACGCCTTTCAGCCAGGGTTCTGCCCAAGCGCCATACCACACCGCGCCAATGAGCATATTGGCTACTGCCGAGACAGTGACTGCCAACCAGTTAACATGAAAAGTAAGCATGTGATTTCTCCTTCGGTTAACGTTTTAAATGCCAAATTTTTAAACACGATAAAACTGGTCTAGTTTCGCGAAAATAATGGCGTTGAGTGCTTATCAATCCCCCTATGGGCTGAGCAGTTCTTTTGGGGCTGCCCCTTGGTCGTGCAGGAAAAACCAAACCACCACAAATGCAAAAGCCATGCTGACCGCACCGACGGTTGTCACCGCGCTCAGGCCGCGCCAGGCCCATAATGCAGCCGTCAATGGCGGGCCTAATCCCAACCCAATAGCATTGCCCAGGGCTACGAGCGAAAAAATACTCGCCCGCGCTTCAGGGACCTGCTCACCGTAAAGCGGAAAGAGTGACACGATGCAAATCTCGATCCAGAGGACAGTGAGCAACAGCATGCTTCGACTGGCGGGTAACGTATGGCTAAAGATAGGAATCATGGCAAAAAATACGACACCTACCGCTAACCCGATCAAACTACCCCGGCGCTTCCCCACATGATCAATGTATAAACCAGCCAGCACCGCGCCGGACAATTCGGCAAGGCCAATTCGCGTGGCCGTCAATCCCAGGCCCAAAGCATCCAGTTGATAGTCGGCGGTTAACCAAATGCTCCAAAATGTCATAAAGATGCCCACACCCGTGAAGAGCAGCATTGCCACCGCTATCGATGCCAACACATTGGATCGCTGTAGCAGTTTTCGTACGGGGATGGACACAGCATCGATAGAGTGTGTACGGGGCTCAGTTGCGGGAAGCCGCCACCCTATTAATAAGGCAGCCATCAGGCTAAAGATACTTAACACCATAAAGGGCATCCGCCATCCCCAATTGTTCATCACCCAACCTATCAATGGCATGACGACCAATCCAGAGAACGCGAAGGCAATATCAACCGAGGCCAGGGCGCGGCCGCGCCGCTCATAGGTAACCTGATCGCTGATATAAGCCTGCTGAGATGGCAAATAGGCATTTGTCGCCAGCCCTACCAAAAACATGGGCAGCGCGCTCCACCAGCCTTGAGAAAAAGCTAAACCAGCCATCCCCAGCGTTTGGATCAGCAATGCCACCGTCATTACTTTGCGGCGCCCAATGCGATCGGCCAACGCCCCGATGGCCGGGCCTAGCAGCCCCGAGGTTGAGCGAATGGTGAGCAACCAGCTAAAGGCCGTAATGCCCAATTTCAAGCCCTCGGATATCTGAGGGATGAAAGGATACACCATGCGAAAGCTGGTATCCACGATCAGGCGGATAAGAAAAATCAACCCCATCAGGCTGACACTTAAGCCAAAGAAATCGAGGATACGGTCAGATAATTTAAGGCGCTTCGCAGAATCAGGCAATTGTCACTCCTTTTTCGAAGGCGTTCAGTATAGCGCAGCTTGGCATAGGGTGCAATGAACTGGTATGATTGCCTGCAATCATGAATTTGACGCGGCGCGACTTTTTGAAACTCTTGGGCGGATTATCATTGGGGAGCGGGGCTGCCTCCCTGGGCGGGTACCAATATGCCACCCGCGTCGAGCCGCGCTGGATCCGCATTGAGCGGGTGCGCGTACCGCTTGCGAACCTTCCGGCAGCGCTGGAGGGATTGAGCATCGCCCAACTGAGCGACATCCACCTGCACCCCCACACCCAGATCGAGCTGGTTAAAGAGGCCGTGGATATCGTCAATCAATTGCAGGCCGATCTGATTGTGTTGACGGGGGACTATGTACTGGAAAGCGCCAAGTCTGTTTTCGAGTTGGCCCCGGTGCTGGCAGGAATGCAATCGCGCCTGGGAACCTTCGCCATCTTGGGAAATCACGATTTATGGACGGATGCCGGAATTGTCCGAAGCGGGCTGGAACGTGCCGGGGTGCCGGTGCTGGTTAATCAGGGGATGAGGCTGGACACCGGCAGTGGGGGGAATTTGTTCCTTGCCGGTCTGGACGATGGCTGGAGCGGCACACCCAGACTGGATATTGCCCTTGCAGAGTGCCCCGCCAATTGCCCGGCCATCTTGTTAATGCACGAACCCGACTTCGCCGACAACTACCTGCGCGACAACCGGGTGTGGTTGCAGCTTTCAGGGCACACGCACGGCGGGCAGGTGCGCATCCCCGGCCTGGGGGCCATCGCGCTGCCGACTTACGGGCAAAAATACGTCAATGGACTTTACCGGGTACACGATGCCTGGTTGTACGTCAACCGCGGCCTGGGGGTAATCGGCCCTCCGGTGCGCTTCAACTGCCGCCCGGAGATCACCCTGATAACGCTGGCAAGTACATAACTAGCGCGATAAACCCGGGCGGTAGACATGCGCCCAGCCTGCACCATCACAGTTCTTGCAGCGATCTCCTTCTTCATCTTGACCGCTGCCGCGGCACCAGGGGCACCTGCGGGCGGGCTGGGCGACCAGCACGCTGCCCTCTCCTTTGCACATATGACATATCGTCTGGTATTGCCCAAATTTTCCGGAGCCTTCACACCAGGCACACGTTTCTGGGGCAAATTGAATAAACGGCGTTACCATGATAACCTCCGTGAGTTAGTGTTCGATGTCTGCGGCGGTTACGCCGGCTGAATGCAAAAGCTTCCTCAAAGGGTCATAAAACGAGTCGCTCTGCGCTTCGACGCCTTCCCAACCAAACATTGCGTAAATCAAATCCTGTCCTGCCTCTGTTTCAGCAACCGCTACAAGCGCATCAACAAACGATGCGCGCAAGTCGTCATCCACACCGGGTTGAAAATGAATCCCATCGTTGGGAATATCCGGTGAGAGATCGATAATATTGACCATTTCATAAATATCTGGATAGTCGTTTACCACATCCGCACGGGCATCGAAATACGTGGAACCGGCCTCGCAATGGTAATTATAGACAGCAGTAACGGTTTCCCGGTGTGAACCAGTTTCTGTTAATGAGTAGAAAGCATTCTCAGGGTCTATTCCGGATGCCAAAAGGCTTAAACGAGGGATAATCCAGCCGCTCGTGCTGTTAAGATCCGGGAAACAATACGACAAGCCTCTCAGATCGCGCATGGATTGGATCCCGCTTTCGACATGCGCAATGAACATGCTGTTATAAATCGGGCTGTCAAATCGTCGTGAGATCAAGGATACCTCGGCGCAACCGCGATCGGCTGCCTCCAGATAGGGGATTGCAGGCAGTGTGGCTACGATTGTCTCTCCCGCGCTGCTGCAAAGCAATTCGATGACTTCGTCATAATCAGCCGCATAGTACGGCTCAACAACAATGCCGCTTTGAGCGTAGATCATGGCCGATAACTCTTCAAATCCGCTACTGAAAGTATCAGTATCGCCCGGCGGCACCACGGCCCAAACGATCTCCGTCGGGGAGAGCATTCCATATCCCGCGATGGTTTTGAGGGCCGAATTTCCATCATCTACGTGACTCAAGAATTCGTCATAACTCAAGGGTATTGGGCGCTGAATCCCAGCCGCCTGATTGGGTGGCACAACGACATAGTAGCCTGAATCAATCTCGGTTCGTTCACCGCCCGCATCAACGGTTACCTTCCCTTCGAAATTGCCCACTATGGTCAATTCGGACGAGGGATCGTATGCCATGAAGAACTTTGTGCTTATAATGTTGATGATTTTGCCATCCACCGGCGTTGTCAAGCTAAGGTCTTGCCCCGGCTGAGCAACTTCACCAATCACACCCCCCAGACGTAAAAGGATATTAACGATGGCCGGAGCCTGAGGGTCGCCCTCGATGAATATTTTTTCGAGATCGGTATCATTGGTTGCGAACAAGGTGATGCCCCCAAATGTCAGGCGAGCTTTGCCGCCATTAGTGACGCTTACCGAATCCCCATCGAAGAGGTCTTCTTCATCATTCACAGGCTGTTCACTTTCCCCGGCCAACGCATGGCCGACATAATACAGTTCTTTAGCGACCATACCAATTTCATCCCCATGCGGTTTGCGAAGCTCCCGATAACCATAGAATATCCCCAGCCCCAGGATAGCGAGGGCGATCAAAATAAGACAGGATTTGGTATCGTCATCCATGATTATTGCTCCTCAGCAATCGGATGCTCAGGTCGTTGAACGTCTGATTCATCCCAATACGTCATCACTAATATCATCGTTAACGGCAATAATGCACCCATAAGCGGCAAGAACCAAGTAATCGGGCCTCGCGCCAGCAACTCGACTCCGCCAAAAACAATCCCCGAAATCAAGCTGGCTACAAATATTGCCAGAGGGCTTCGCGCCAGGCAAACAGCAGCTCCAACGGTTAAGCCCCATAGAGCCGCCGAAAGTCCACGCCAGAGGAGGGTAAGGGGTTCACGTTCCAATGGAAGCATGAAATTCGTCTGAATCACCATCATCCCCCCAAAGAGGAAACCTCCAAGCAAAGCGCAGCGGAGCAGGCGCTGTTTGGCCTGTTTTTCGGGAACGGTCTTGAAAATGGTGTTGACAGCGAGGGCAAACAATACCCCTGCAACACTCCCCGGCAAGAAAGCCGCGATGAGGATAATTGGCGTCTCCAGATCATGAAAATTTGTCTGGAAACCGGTGACATGCAGGAAATAAAGCACCGACCAAAATCCAGAAAGCGCTCCCCCGGCCATTACCTGCCGCAAGAAAATATGCCGCGAACGCTGATAAAAACGCTCGCTCTTTTGAATCAGGATTGCAGCTTCATCATCGATAATAAGTTGATCGTGTTTCGCCAATATGCGGTGCAGATCTTCTTCTCCAATCAGTACGCCGGACTTGGCGTATATCTTCTGGCGGTCATCCAACAATTCTTGGACAGGGTCCGGTCTGCCCAAAACGGCACAGAGTTTTTCGAAGGCAGCATCAAAGTCTACGGCCAGGAAATCATGGTATTGCAACTCCTGCGCCCAGACTGGGAATTCGTGCGAACCTAGATCGGCTGCCAAAATGGGGTGAATGGTTTTTCCTCGCCCATTGGCGAAAGATCCTTCATGCTGTACCCAGGGCGATTTGACGGCATCGGGGGTTAAAATCACAACCACATCGCTGGCCCAATCTACGGCCTCTTGGATAGCTCTCCTCCATTCTTCTCCCCCGGCAATGTTCTTCTGGTCAATCCAAACTTCGTATCCTCGCTCTGTCAAGCTGTTGATGAATTTTAAAGCAGTTTGAGTATCTTCTCTAGGGTAACTGAGAAAGATTTTTCTTCCCATCGCAGACCTCCAATTTAACGCTCTCTTATTATACATAGGAGTGATTCGCTTTGCAGTAGCAATTTTTTTGCGGGTTCTTGCGGATTAAACTCAAAATACGGGTACATCCTACGGCGGCTTCCGGAATTCCGGTGCGGTGACACTCAAGTGTTGTAGAAAAGATAGTACCTGCGCGTTGAGCGGGCACTGAGCCTGACGAAGTGACAGTCGAGACGCTTCGACTTCGGCATCTTCGATGCCGCCGCTCAACGCGAGATTTGTTCATCTATGAGCACACATTGGCGCGAATTTTTCCAGAACCGATTTCGTGATAGAATAACGGCTCGCGATAAAAAAGAGCACATCTATCCAAATATTTTTGGAGGACATCATGATCAAAATGAAATCATTAATTGTCATTATCCTTTTGGCGTTGATCGTAGCAGCCTGCGCGCCTGCGATCCAGCCCGTTGAGGAAACCCCGGTAGAAACAGCGGACGTCAAGACCGAGCCAACCCTCATCCCCACCGAAATACCGCTGCCAACACCAGACCCCAATGAGCCGGTGCAAATCACCGGCACGGTGGAAATTTCGAATGCCTTGATTGTGGAGGTGTATTTCTTCGAACGTTTCGCCATGTTGGAGGATCTGACCGGATTTGTGCAGCGCGACTATGAGTATCAACAGCCGCTCGAAGCTCAAATCCTCGGCCCGGTAACAGTAAATGATGAAGGTGAGTTCACCTATACCCTAAACTTACCTGCCGCCCCACTAAACCCGCTTAACGATGTAGACAACAACAATCAGGAAGACACGGGAGTGCAGATCTGGCAGGTGACAATGAGCGCCAATTATTTTGATGACCCCTTCCTGGGGGAGGATGAAACCGGTGGTTGGAGCGCCAACTACACCTCGGCGCGCATCGACTCGGAAAACAAAAACGAACTCAAAGGCGGGGTGATTTTGGTCTGGGCGCCCGACGATCAGCAGGCCTTCTCCAGCGGGTTTGGCGATGACGGTCTACTCTTCACCGAAGACGACCCAACCAGCCCGATCGCAGCAGGGTATTCCTTTGTGAATTTAGACAGTGAACCCTTCGAATTCTACAAAGAAACCAACGCATCGTTGACCCTCTACGAAGGGGAGTTGACGGTTAATGATTTCAGCGCTCTGTCGTGGACAGAAGGCTTCGAAGCCCTGCACAACAAGGTCTCGCTGGAATACCCCTTCACCGAAATGAAGGGCATTAACTGGGAGGCGCTCTACGCTGAATTCGCCCCGCGTGTGGCGGCTGCCGAAGCCGACGGCGATGAGACCGCCTACTACCTGGCGCTGCGCGATTACGCCTGGTCGATCCCTGATGGTCATGTCGGACTAAGTTCCGGCGAGATCGGTAACCAGATGTTCCAAGAGGAAACTGCCGGGGGATTTGGCTTTGCGATCATCGGTTTGGACGACGGGCGCGTGATGGCCCACATTGTGCTGGATGACGGCCCGGCTGCCGATGCCGGAATGGTTTGGGGCGCGGAAATCCTGCAATGGAACGGCCAACCCATCACTGACGCCATCGCCGAGGTAGTGCCCTGGTCGATGCCCTTCTCCACCGAAGAGTCGAAACTCGTTCAACAGTACCGCTACTTGTTGCGCGTCCCGCTTGGGGCCGAGGCCGAAGTCACCTTCAAAAATCCAGAAGAGGCCGCCCCAATCACCGCCATCTTAACCGCATCCAACGAGCGCGAGACTTTCTCGGCTACCAGCGTCTACGCCGGATTTGACTTCAACAGCCTGCCTCTAGAATACGAAATCCTGGAGAACGGCTATGGCTACATCAACCTTTCTTCGCTCTCCGACGACATCAACCTGATCATCCGCCTGTGGGAATGGGCGCTTGAGCGCATGATCGCCAACGAAGTTCCGGCCATTGTCATCGACCTGCGTCAGAACAGCGGCGGCAGCCCGCTTGGCACGCTCTTTGCCAGCTATTTTGTCACGGAGCGCATCGACATCAGCCGCTCGTACTACTACAGCGAGAGCAGCGGCGAGTTCGAAACCTACGGCCCGCCCAGTTACACCGAGCCGGATGATGAACTGTATTACAACGGGCAAATCGGGGTGCTGGTCAGCCCGGCCTGCGCCAGCGCCTGTGAAGACGTGGCCTATGTCCTCGGCCAACTCGAACAAACGCGCGTCTTTGGCTATTACGCTTCGAATGGCATCTTCGGCGAAGTGGCCCGCGGCCAGTACCTGCTCCCCGGCGGGTATAGCCTGCAAGCGCCCACCGGCCTGACCCGCGACATGGAAGGCAATATCATCATTGAAGGCAGCGGCGTAGTGCCCGATGTGCGCGTGCCATTGAATGAAGACACGGTTAAGGCGCAATATGTGGATAGTGCCGATGTGGTGCTGGATTACGCCATCGAGGTGATGGAGCAGCCCCTGGGAGCGGGCGTGACTCCCGAATTCTCGCCCACAGTGGGTTCGCGTAGTGAAGCGGAAGCTGCCTTCCAGGCGCAGACCAAATGGCTCGACGAATTCGCCCGCGAAACCTACGACGAAGCCGAACTCGCCCAGGCCGGGCAGACCTATCTGTACACCGTGCCGCTGAACGCCTCCCGCGACCTGATGTGGGTGTACCCCTGGTGCACCGCCGATGAAGCCAGCTTCGATGATAACTGGTCGAAGATCACAGTTGAATTTGCCCTCAACGGTGAGAACATCCCCATAGAAGATTTTGTAAAATTGGAGGGTGTTTTCAGCGGCAGTTACTGCCGGGCATACTATACCGTATTGAGCGACTGGGCTGTGGGCCAGCATGTCTTGACCACGACGGTGACTTTCAGCGATTCACTGAATGATGGCATCGGCGAGGCAGATTATCCCGCCGGGACGCATGTGTTCGAGTATCACGTCTTCGTGGCGCGGTGACCCCTCTCATCCCCCTTACCCCCTTCTCTCCCCCACCAGGAAAAGAAAGGGGTATTTTTCAAAAAGAGATGCCAGACAGCGCCGCTGTCTGGCATCTCTTTTTGGTATGCTCACCGTGAGATAGAATCTCTATTTCATGGAAGCGAATTGGCAATCATCGCTTCGGCCAGGGCCAGCACATCTGCACGGATGCCAGACTTCAACCCGACCATATATTCATAACCATCATAGAGCCAAAAGATCTGAGCATCGCTGCAACTGGCCCCGCACTGCGACTCGACAAAATAACCCTGAATGCCGCCCGGTAAGATCACTTGCTGAGAACTCCAATAATCAAAGGGGATATTTTCGGTTCCACCGGGGCGGTCGGAGGTGGCGGCGCGGCCCATCATGCCGCCATAGCGGCAGGCGCCCGCACCCCCGCAGTCCGCGCCATAATCCAGGCTGAGTTCGTAAATCCCTTCATCTGTATACGAGATATAGGGAGCAACGGCCGGCAGCCCGGCCTCGACCGGGAATTCGGCGGGCAGCATAACAGGGACACCGCTCAATACCAGGGCCTGCAGGGGCATTTCGAACCCGGCAGGAATTTCGGCGGGAAAGATAGCCGACTCCCCGGCAATATATGCCTCAACAAACGCGCCCACTGCGAGGTCGTAGGTGACGCGGGCATCGGAATCGGGATCTTCAAAGCCGATGAGCGTATCTACCAGCCAACGCGGATCGAACGATTTGGCCATCGATTCGGCAATCGCTTGCACCGCCTGCGCATCAAAATCATAGTGATACAGGGTCACGGTCTCTTCGCTCTCAGCAAAGGCCTGAGCCGACATGGCATCAAAAAAGGTTGGATAATCGCTATAAATCAGTTGGGCCAATTCTGGGTTGAGATCGTATTCGTGGCCGATGATCAGATCGCTGATTTCGTAAATTGTCTCTGCCCAGGAAGACACCTCCACCTGTGCAAAGAAAAAGGGCGTAGGCCCGCCCTTGAAACTCACCCAAAACTGAGTTGCATCGGTTGTCCAGGTCTCTAACGAAAGCGCCACGCGCTCATCGACATCTTCAAAGGGGAATTCCTGCACAATTTCGCCGCCGGCCAAGTCTAAAAATCCCAGGGCGCCATAGAAATAATCGGGGGGCAGGTCGTAGCGCAGGGCAATGTAGCTCTCATCGGGAGCGACACGGAAGTCGAAGCCCTGCGCGCTGAACAGCAACTCGCCCTCCGCGTCGGGCGAATAGCGCCAAAGTTCGTCCATCCAATCGTCGGTCTCAAGGTCACCAACCCGCTTAATGATGTAGAGAACCCCATTGTGAACTTCGTAAAAATGATAATGGCTCGTGTACACATCTTCCACTGTGACCAGTTGGATCTCTGCACCGTCTGTGCGGTTATAGATTTGTACATCGAACATGAATTCGTCTTCGGCGTAACTGCCAAACACGGCCACAAACTCGTCGGGGGCGTCAACGGGGGTAACCTCCTGGGCAAAGACAACCACCACACCGCTGGCCGCCACTAGCAAGAAAGAGACGATCAAGACAAATGCTTTTTTCATAATTTGCTCCTAAACTCGCACCGCTCCAATCAATTTGTTAATCTTACCAGAATTAGGTTCCAAAATCGCCAGTATAATTACTGAATAAGGATAATCGCCTATTCACATCTTAACCGTTGGAGGGAGGCACGTAATGAATTACTCATTTATCCCAAAAGGCTATGACCTTACCCGGCAAGCGTATATCGATGCCAACCGTATGGGGCAAATTCACCCCAAGCAAGCGGAACACCTCGCCAGCCCGTTGAGTTGGCTGCTCACATTTATGCGCGACTTACCCCGAAAAGTGTGGGTTCTGATTGTCCCCTGGGTGATTTTCATATTCGCCTTTGCGTGGCTCGATGAGCGAATCCCTGACGGGTATATTTTCCTACTGGCCTTGCTAGCATTGATGCTGAGTGGGGGCGCGATCTTGTGGGTGATCTACGGCTATTGGCGGCAACGCGGAGAATTGCTACAAGAAACCCAACATGGCTTTGTGCGCCATGACAGCGGCGAATTAGGCTATGGTAAACGCGGTTATCAAATTCAGCTCTCTGACCGCGCCTTACAGTTGCCCTACACAGGGCGGGGCGATCTCGCGCCGGGCATCCGGTATCGGTTCTATTACCTGCCGGAGACAAATACGCTGCTCTCAGCCGAGCAGATGACGTACATGGAAGATGAGGAGCAAGCCAAAGAAGGCCTGACGGAGATTCTCATTCAGGCCAACAACTTTAAAGCGCAGGCGCTTGATCTCAACCGGCAGGGTCATCTGGCCCCCGAACAGGCATCCCGCTTGCTGCCCGATCTACTCATTGCTGTTTTCATTATTGGCATTCTGGGCTACTTCTTCGGCTACCAGATCTTCCGGCAAGTCCTTCGCGGCGGCATGGGTGAACTTGGCATTGCGCTTGCCGTCATGGGCGTGGTGATTGGCGGCTTTCTCATTTATGGCTTTTACATGCTCTTTGGCGTGTTGAGCGACTTGTTTGGCCGAGGCGTGGCCGCCACCGAGGGGCCGGGTCGCAAATTCAAGCGCACGTCGCGCGACAGCGATGGCAGCAGTTCGACGTACTATTATTACATCATCGGGGAACAGCGCTTTCGGGTGCGCAATCATGCTTTCGAAGCCCTGATTGATGATCTGCAATATCGCGCCTATTTCACCCCCCGGCGCAAGAAATTGGTCAACATCGAAGCGCTCGAGTCGCCGTTGGATGCAGAGTAGAAAAATGGCGATCACCTGACCGTTTTTAAAACTTGGACGCAGATGAACGCGGATGAACGCGGATGTTTTTGAGAAAGCACATTAA
>CAYFMI010000043.1:0-32826 GCA_964344175.1 uncultured Anaerolineales bacterium | reverse complement strand
CGGTGATAATCGCTCGGTGAGGCATGCACGCGGTATAAAAACGGCACAATGATATGGAAATTGCCACCAGGCTTTAGCATCCGGAAAGCTTCCCGCAGGGCTTTTTCGTCAGCATAGATGTGCTCAAAAGTGTTAAAGCTGATGAAATTATCGTATCTTTCCGCCGAAAGTGGGACCGGCTGGTTGAGGTCTGCAATTACTGAGGGGCGGATGCTCGGGTCTATATTAACACTCTCAATTGTCCCTTGCACATTCAGCAGATGATAATAACTGTTATGCTGCCCCCCACCAACATCCAGCGTGCGGCCATTCAGCATCAGCCCATCAACCCGTTCATACTCCAGACTGCGCAGCAAAGATAATTTTGTAGAAGACAACTTCCACCAGCGTTTGAGGGTGACGCGTCGAGGTGGAACAAGCCATACTTCAAACAGCGCTGCGGTCAACAGCCATTCGAGCCAGGCCTCCACCAACGCCTGAGGCGCAAAACGCTTGTGTACCCATTTTGCCCCCCACGCGCCCATATGCGCCCGCATTTCGTGCTCCGTAAGCAGTTGCAGCACCTTTTCGGCAAAGATCGAGACATCGCCCGGAGGACAAAGAAAACCGTTTTTTCCGTCCAGGATGATGTCTTCAACACCATGAATTTTCGGAGCCACAACCGGTGTTCCATGAGCGCAGGTTTCCACCAACACACGCCCAAACCCCTCGAAGAAGGATGTCAGAAGGAATACGTCGGCGCTGCGATAGTGTTGCGCGAGATCGGTGTTGGGGATATTCCCTAAAAAACGCACCCGGTCTGCTATCCCTAAGGCTTGAGTTTGCTCTTGTAACTCTGCCAGCATTTCACCATCACCGATGACATCAAAAACAACTGCGGGGCGCTCCTGGCACACGCGTTGCGCCACTTCCAACCAAAAACCTAGGTTTTTCTCCGGGCTGAGGCGCCCCACATAGAGTACACGCTGTGTCTCTCTCTGTGGGGATAGATCATCCAGAGGGGGCGGCTCATCCAGCATAGTCACCGGGACAGGGATCACCCGGACATTGTAGTGCAGGCCGCGGGTCTGCAAGCCTTTGCGGGTGGCCTCTCCGACTACTCGCAAGGCAAGATAGCGAGGCAGCATAAAAAACGTCACCCTTTTTTTGAGCCAGCCCCGCAGTCCCTTCCCCATCAAGTGATCTTGTGCGAGGGGTGAAAAAAGATCGTAATGCACCTGCCCCACCACAGGAATGGCATGAAGTTTTCCGAAGATGAGGGTCAGCCAGCCGATTTCATTGACATTCTGAGGCGAAAGCAAACTGATGGGTAACTCTCTGTGCAGAGCAGACAAAGCCCGCCAGAGTCTGCCGAGATGCCAGGCTCGGCGCACAAACACAGGCAAAAAAGTGACATTTTGACGTTGAAATGGGCGCACCCCAGTGCGCTGTGTCAGGATGATATAGGTCATGCGTCCGGCAGCATGCTGTACGGCCAAGGCCTTACCATAACGCAGCTGGCGCGCCAATGTATCGGAAGGCGCGTACGCATCGAAGACACTATCATCAAAGCCAATTTGCACAACATGAGGTGATTTTTCGGTCTGCATCGCTTTATTCTCTTTTCGCGGGAACGGGGCGCACCCCAAAGGGAAATGCATTGGCGTCTATTTTTCGAACGAGCACCATGGCGACCGGAACCAGAAATATATAATAACCTAAATATCCGGCTGCTGCGATCGCCGGGCTTGATCCAAAATAGTTGAAACCCAGGATGACCAACATGTATTGTACGCCGCAGGCAAGAATGTTAAATAGTGTGAAATATCCCAGCTTGCCATGATATACAAAAATCGGCCAAAACCATGTGTAAAATCCAATTACAAAGAAGACGGGAAGGGTGAGAATCAGAATTGTGGACTCCGCGCCCAAAAAGCGGGATGTCAGTACCGTTTGAACAATCACCGATAGACCGACAGCCTCTGCCCCCAAGACTGCCACCACCAACAAACTGCTGTTGGTAATGATCCTCCAGGCCAGGCGGCGGTATTCCTTAAAGTCACCCGTCGAGAGTAATTGCATAAAGCGAGGATAATAAACCTGATTTAAGGCGTCATACAATACATAGATCGTATCGGTAACCGAACGGGCAACCTTGTATAAACCGGTTACGCGATCATCGGCAAAAAAGCCCACCAGCAGCACGTCGGAACCCCGGTGCAACAGCTTGGTATATCCCAGCAAATTCCCCCACAACACCATGCGCACCTCTTTGAGGTAGTCTCCCCAAGCCCGACGCGGCGACATCAGCGGGAACCCCTCATATTTCCGCCAGATGAAGATCGAAAGCCCAATTGCCGCGAGAGCCTGGATGGAGGTGCTGGCAAACGACCCGGCGTAGTAGCCATCTAAGTTTTGTCTATTCAGGATGATCCCCAAGAATATCGCCAGCGATGCGATTTGAGAGATCAGCCGCCAGGTGCCAATCAGGTAAAAGCGTTCGCTAAAACGCTGCTGATACATGAAAGCGCCGGATATATAGCTGATGCCATAAAAATATGCGTTTACGGCCAGCCATTCTAGTTTAACGGGCGCACTGGTAAACAGGTGAATCGCAAAATTCCCGGCGAAAAAGCCGATAATGCCGATGAGCAGGCCGAGTATGCCGGAACTCAGGATGAAGACCAAGATGACACTCGCCCGGTACGTTCTCTGTTCGGTTCCGGCAGAAATATCGGAGCGATAGTAGAGTTTTCCTACCACATCCATCAATCGCACATCCAGAACATTCACAATGGTGGCATTGATTCCGGCGATCACGCCAATAATACCAAAAGCCTCTGGGCCAAGCAGGCGCGCGTTGATAATGCCAAGAATCGCGCCCAGCCCGGCATTGAACGCGTTTACAAACGACAAGTATTTTGTTGGGGATAGAAAATCTATAAGTTTTGTTTTTAGCAATTTCTCTCTTATTGGCTTAATCTCTCAATTGTGTGCTGTTTCCTAGCGCATCGAATAAGCTTACATATTGGGCGACGATTTTCTCCATGGCATGATATTCTGCCACGTACCGAGTAGCGTATTGCCCAATTTGGGCGCAAGTATCATCATCAATCATCAGACGTGTAATATATTCTTTTAGCAGATCAAAATCGTCATCGCAAGACAGGCCGCAGTTGTGGTGTGAGAGCATGCCATCAGGATCCACCTTTAAGGATATCGTCGGAACACCATATTTGGCAGCCTGAAGAAACGTGTTTGGGAATCCCTCGAAGCGCGATGTATTGATATGCAAGCGAGCGTTGGCAAAATAGGTTTCAATTTGCGCAAATGGGACGCTCTCGATGACGGTTAGATTTGGTAAGTCGGCAGCGTCTGACAGCACTCTTTGATGCACTTCTTCCCATCTAAGCGTCATGACCATAATGAAATCCAACTCCGGCATCTGCCGCGCCAATTCAACAACACAATGCGGTTGCTTTACCCGCCTATCAGATTTGCCCACCCACAGAATGGAGTTCGGCGCTGGAGGGCGACTGGCGTATTGCTTTAGATCAACAGGATTGCGAATTAATGTTGATGAGCGGCTAAAATATTTTAACAATGTTTGGGATTGGCGTTGATGCTGGACGACGTGGTGGCTGACCTGCTCAATGACATATTTCTTGATCCCGTTTAACTCCCCGAACACATCAAACCGGTATGGCTTCGATTTACACGCCGGATCGTAATCCATATCTGATGCCGCCAGAAATAATAAACGCCTTTCGGTCTGCCGACAATAGTGCGCCAATAAAGCTGCATCTGAGGTGTTGCCATGTGTCACAAAAATATCTGCGCTGACTTCATCGAAAATGGCGGCCTTATCTGGCTCAAATATCCAGGCTATTGTTTTTGACATCGGAAGAATGAAGCTGCCGAAATACAGCAAAAGCCTTCGAAGTTGTGAAACAAAATAATAGGAAGTTCTTGAATTTCTAATCAGTTTTCTTAGGACACCGATTACTGATCGCTTCATCGAAACATCATTCGGCGATGGCGCAGGCCGGGCTTTCCATGCATGTAGCGTGACCCCATTGATGACTTCGCGCGCAGGTTGTCCGTGGTCAAAAACAATTAATGAGACATCTAATTGATCAATCTGGGCCAAGTTGCGCACAAGGTGCGATATCCGAACTTCAGAACCACCAAACTGAACATCTACATTCGGGTTAAATAACCCATAACAGTATGGGCTAACAAAACATACCTTTAATTTATTTGTGACCATTCACTAACGTCTCCATGCCGGCCATGAGGATGCCTTTGCCTTGTCACTAATTGCCATTTCATAATTAGGCAAGCGAAATCCATTAAAATATTTTTCGACTATGCGCACGAAACGCTCGCACAACAAATAAAATTCCATTTGCGGTAAATAAACTTATAAAAGGAGTATTGGGTGTAAACAACCGATATGGCATCTCACCCACAAAATACAGAAGAAGATTTGTCACGATGAGCGGGATTAGCAAAAGATAGCGCTCTTGATTGAACAACAAAACAGTCGCCCCCAGGATATACAAAGAAAAACCAAATACGATATCGCAATTTTGATTGCGCACGCAAAGCGTGCTTGAAAATGTAGCGCTGGGCGAAAGATATAGAGCATGAAACCCCTTCAGCCCCCCACTAACCAACTCCTTAATGGTGTGCATTCCAAACACATAATCCCACACCGTCGTTGGTTCGCCTGCATACGAGTCAAGCAAGAATTCTTCTTCGGTTGGGCACCCATCACACCCATCCATCAAAACTCCGAACTCATAATTTCTCCACCACACTGCATGTATATTCGAGGAATACAATGGATCGCCATATTCTTGATGGCTGTAAACAAGGTACGGGACAATGACCAAACTTGCTACGAAGAAAGGGGCCAGCAAATATGAGATAGACATCTTGCTACGCGTGACTCCGTAAATCAGTATCAAGCTCAGAGATATAAAACTTGTAAGACGAGTTCCGACAGCCAACACAAAGAAAAAAGTGATGCCGATGATTCTTGTGTAATCCGTCCAATTCGGCTGTTTCGAAAATAACAAAAACACAAATCCGATTACAGCCAACATGAACAAGTTATCACGCAATCCTCCCAATGCCATTTTGATGAGAAAATTATTCCACAAGAAAATGGCCGCTGTTATCAGAGCAAGGTATGGATCCCGAAAAATCCCCACCACCAGATGATAAAGAAGAACTCCCGACAAGAGGAATAAAGCAATGCCCAAGTATCGAAAAGTGGCATCTTGATCCCCCGCAATGATAGTGGCTATCTTAACAATCCAAATCCATACCGGCTCACGCACCCCTGTATCATACATATGCGCCATCTCATTCGCAATCACACGATAGCTTTGAACGTCCGGCTCTAAATTCAGACGATCATATTCAGGGGCGAGAAGCGCAAGTCTGCCGGCGGTGACAAGTCCAATCAATAGAATTGCTAAGGGCACACTGGCATTCTTGCCCCCCCTAACAAAGGCCTCCCCACTAAAAAAATAAAGGAAACACCATGTTTGTATCCCTAAAACTACCCCTAAAATGGCATAGGGGATCAGGCGGATAAGATAGGCCTGCCAGAGATTATGCGAAAAATAGTCGAGTGCAGCAAAAGCAACAAAAGCACCAAGAACAATCATCCCCCCAGAGACCAGAATCACCCTCCCACTCCAGAGAGTGTTTTTCAACCCAAGGGAAAATCTCGCGCCAGCTCCAGTAGAGTCTCGCCATATTTTCACTGCAAACCATGCTATCACCAGTGCGAAGATGCTTCCAAGAAACAGCAAAACCGCTCTCTCTCGTGAGTATCCAAATATCCACGCGTTTTTGGCATCGCTCGGGATTAACGCCATGGCCACCAGGGCGCAGGTCGTCTCTATAAAAGCCAGGGCTGCGTACCATCGAAGTAAATAAGACTCTTTAATAGTTCTGGGCATTGCAATCATGATAGGGCTAGTTGAGCCGACAACTATTTTCGACCACCTGAAAAAGTCTGAAAAATATTCTTCACAAACAATACGCCTCGCACTATTATCATCGCGGCATCATATTTACAGGCAAGCGTTATAGCCTTAAGAAAAACTGCGATTCTTTTTAACCCCGAAAATCGGGCCACTCGATAGTATTGAAGCGCCAGGTAACGACGAATATCGCGGTCGCGCTGCCCCGCCAAATGCAATCCGCGAAACCGCTTGAAGATCATTCCGATTAAGTCGAGAAGCCGAAGCAAGTCGGCCTCTGTGGCATTGGGCCATGCATCCAGGCGCAAGCGTTGGATTGATCGCGCCCATTCCTGGGGGATTTCATCATTATCTAAATATTTTCTTAAATTCCGAAGAATGATTCTCTCAGAATAGATTGCGTTCGGATGGCTGTCACTTGCTAATAGCGAACCACCGTGAACCCGGCGCTTGACCAAAATATCGGGGAGATTACGCACCTCCCAGGTTGCTGCAACCCTGGACCAAAGCTCATAATCTTGGGCGCGCTTAAAATGCTCGTCATATCCTTGCAGGGTGTTCCAGATCATTTCTTTCCGAAACATCACCGACGTGTGAATGAACGGGTTGTCAAAAAGCAGCGCCCAACGAACCGCATGTCCCGATAACGGAAACTGCCAATCGGTTCCGGCAATCTTATTCCCCTCACCATCAACCACAATCGCCTGACAGCCCAGTAATGCCAGGTTCACCAATCGTTGAAAATAACCTACCTGAACTTTAATACGATTCGGCAGCGAAATATCATCGGCATCTTGACGAGCAATCAATGCCCCTTTAGCCAACCGAAGGCCTACGTTTAACGATTTTGTCAGCCCCATATTCGATGAATTTTCCACCAAACGAATTCGCTTATCACCAAATGATGTGACGATCTCCCTGGACGAATCGGTTGAACCATCGTCGATGATTAAAAATTCTAGATCTTCCCAGGTTTGTCCCAGGATAGATTCAATCGCCTCGCTTAAATAGCGCTCGCCATTGAAAACGGACATTAATACTGTTACCGTTGGTGTCATGGATCCCCCCCCGCTAAGCGGATGAATATTTGGCGGTGACGCTCAACCCAGGGCGCTAGATCAAAGCGGTCAACGGCGCGTTGCCGGGCAGCCTCTGCATAGTGCAATCGCTTTGCTGCCACCTCAATAACTGCGCTGGCCCAAAGATCCGGTGAAGGTTGAATGCGCACGTCCCAACTCGCATCTGTGTTGACCCCTATTCCAGCTTCGCGCCCAACTAACTCGGGAACGCCCCCGCTCTCAGAGTGCACCACAGGTAGCCCACACGCCATTGCCTCTATTACAACGCCGGGGCAAACATCCTGGATTTTTGTATGCAACAAAATATGCGCGCCCCGAAAAATGGCAGGGGCTTCATGCTGCGTAAATGACGGTAGAAAATCCACCTTGTTTCCTAGTCCTAAATTATTTGTCAACTTGCGGGCAGGCTTGCGAAGGTGAGGCCAAAAATTTCCCGCAAATATAAGGCGCGCGCCAGGAATTTCTTTTATCACTTGAGAAAAAGTTTTTAACACCGACACTACCGGCGCGAGTTGATACTGCGAACCAACGACCAACAGAACCAACTCGTCCGAAGAATCTACTTGCCCGTGGGGTGTAAAAAATGATGTGTCAACGGCATTGTATAAGACCTCAGCATTTGTCTCTCGCTCCCCCAAAAATTTGTTGGAGCTTTTTCTGGCGAACTCACTCTGGAATAAAACATAATCTGCTTTGTGCAAATAGCGCGCCAAAACTTCATTAGTTTTTTCCCAGCCAGAGGGCATCCAGGCTGGGTATGCAACACCATTTTGATTCAAAACAACTCGGATATCGTCTCGGTTGTGTACCGCTTCCCAAAAATAAGGCAGTTCTGGTGGAAGGTTACTGCTCACCAAATAAAGAATAGTAAACTTCGAGGGAGTGTTCGGAAAATGCTGGCTAAGCCGCTGAATTTTGACCATCCCCCCATGAGCATACTCATCAAATGAGGGCAATCGATACCGCCCATAAAAAACAGCCATCTGTTTTTTGGGGATGGATGCCTGAGTCTCCACAACGTTTGCAATTGCTCTGCCAATACGCCGATGATGTATGTTACCCAAAATGGCCTTGATCTTGCCAATGCTTTTATTCATTAGATCGCCAATGCTGCGTATTTGGGGCATCTGTTTGCCTAGCTCTCCACCTTAAGTTCATTTTCGATCCAAGAAAAGACTCTTTCTACCACATCCCCTCGAAACAAATCTCGAAACGAATCAAACACCTGTGCTGCCAACGCGTCAAGCTCCCTGTCGCGATAGCCGCCATTCACCATTGCTAAATATTCATCTTTAGAGTTCAGATATATCGAGTCAAAAAACTCAAACTTCTTCGTTCTTGATGCATCTCCCAAAAAACTACTCACAAAAACATTGCTAAGCCCAACTGTCCACAATTCATAGATGGAGCTTGACCCAAATGTGAGCACAAACCGGCTGCGCAGCGCATAGGGCCAATACCAGGCCTCAGGCCCAATAGATTGAATAGATTCCCGAGGTAGTTTTCTTTCAATTTCAATTTGCCTAATAATTTTTTGCACATCTGCTAAATCATGAAAGCGCGCCCTGAGCGGGTGGATTTTGAGAACCGGCTTCAAGCCTACCTCGATGAGGGGCAGGCAAATTTGCTCGATCAACTCTTTTTGCTGAGAATAACTCACCGCCTTGGAAGCCCCCAATGCAGTCACAATGTCACGATATCCTCCTGGGTGAAAAATCAATACAGTATCGTTTTTTTGCGCGGCAGCATGTGCCCCCGAGGATTGACGCTGATGCACCCTTCCAAGGTGAAGAAATGAAGTCAATTTCCAATCACTATTGTGCAAAAGATTAGAAAAATCATGCGACGCCGAAAATGGGTTTTCGCCGATAAAAACTGTATCAGGTTTCTGCACAGCATGCGCATTGAACTTACCTCCGACCTTAACCACGAACGGCATATGCTGATACCCCATAGCATAGGTCTGGATGTTGTGTTGCGCTTGAATGGAATGCAGCAGATCTAAATTCTTGGTCGTCCCGATAACCGCGTCAAATTGAGATGGGTCGGGGCGGCGCTCATAGGTGATTGCGCCTTCAACAGAATCCCAATCTTGAGAATATCCAATAATCTGGGCAACAAATCGCAGCGCCTCTGGCGACACAATACCGACCGTCGTGGGGTTATTGCGAATGTAGCGGGCACTAAAACCCCAAGAGCGGCGAAAAACAACAGGGCGATTAACGGCAAAGGCGACTTGATAACCCTGCTTAACACAATGTGCCGCCAGGGGGATCAACACTTTTGCATACAACGACTGCGAAAGTATAAACAGTACTTTTCTCATAAGTCCACTACATCCAAAAGTTCTTGTGCAGCAACGGTAGTAAACTCCATTTGTGAATATAGATTATAGATACACATCACCATTTCTTTTCGGGCGCTGGGGCTTTGCCCTGAGTAACAGGATGCAAAAAGATGCTGGAGTTTTTCATCCGTGCAGCTCTTCTCTGCATTGCGAACTGACAGATCTTCATCTTGTGCTAATAAACCCAGCAAGCGGTCAAATCTGGATCTCTCAAGATTCAAATCCTTGGAACAAGCTACTCTCTCCCAACCCGTCAACGAACCCAAAAGAACGCCCAACAACGGATGCCTTGTATCCGGAAAACCACTCAAGGAATTCGATAACAAATTGAAAGCGTACTGCTCAACCGGGCGTTTCAAAAACCGCCATTTCTCGACATCACTTTTCGCTTTCAAATATTCTAAAAATGGCGAGTGGTATGGTTTATGAATTCCCAGCACCTCTCCCAGCCCCCTTTGTCGAAAACCCAATCGTCTGACACGCCGGGTAAGATCTCGGTCTACGGTGCGCGAGTCTCTAAACGCAAACCATTGGAAAATCTTGCGCTTCCAGGCTTTTACCGAACCCCTGACGCCAAACCCTTGTTCGAGTAACATGCCGTATACCAGGTAGGTAAAAAAACCAGATTTGCGGATTCCGTCATAAAGAGTACGGATTGCATGGGGATATAAAATCATATCTGCATCAACCTGGATAAAGTATGGGGTATGGCAACCATCAGGCATAGCCTGAAACGCAGCGCTCATTGGATACACATCGCGGATATGTTCGATATGAAAAGAGCAATCTTGCTGCAGTAAAGCATCAACACATTCGTCTAAAGTGTCTTCACCTGCGGAAATCACAAAAACGGTCAAATCTTCTTTCAAATCGATCATCGAGATCTGCCACACCATTGGATTGTCGAATTCATCGAAGAATCATCCCAGCAATTGCAAAAATGCCTGACGATATGAGGGCATTCTGTTTTCCCAGGCCCATTCAAACACAATGCGCTCTCTGGCAACTGCTCTCATTTGATGGTATTCACTCGAACTCAGGATGCGCAACGCTTCTAGCTGCGCAACAGTTGAAGCGGGGGTCGGATCAACAAAATAGCCATTCACCCCATGCTCAATAAGCTCAGGCATATTTCCCACCCGCGTTGCCACCACCGGGGCGCCACATGCAGCTGCCTCTAAGGCCGGGTTTGGTGTTCCTTCATGCCAACTGGTACACAGATAATAATCTATCTGATGATAGAATTTTCGCATTTTTTCAGGCGAGTACACCTTCCGCCGATGCACGTTTTTGGGGTGGGCAATCACATAAAAAGTGAACCCTTTGCCTTCAAGAATTTCTCGCACCTCTTGAAGCGCTTCATAATTCTTGGCAGCTTTGAGTTTTCCAACCCATCCAATTCGAATATTTTCCGGCTGATACTGGTATCTCCCTGATGGGGTAAAGAAATTTGTATCAACACCGTTGGGTGCATCGTACAAATTTTCTATATGCGGGGCAAGCATATGGTACAAAATTTTTGAATTTGCTGTAATAACTTGAAACCCTTTTAATAACGAAACCGCTTTATCGAAAGATACCTCAGGGTCTCGCCCCATCCTCACGGCCTTCGTCGGATCCAGCCCCCCACCGATATTGTAGTGGCTGGTCACACTGGCCATAAAGTGTTGATAATCTTCGAGGTGAAAGGCACACCTGCCCGATTCCAGTAATTGAAATGGGATCCGCCAACTGGCAAAATAAATCGGTTGTCCTCGCAAGCCGCCCCTGTTCCACTTTCGAGAGAATTGATCTTTGGACAACAGGCGAAAACGAAATTCCGGAAGAAGCTGAATTAATATCTTTGCGCGCTGCTCCTGTACCCAGCCGCGCCCGTCCATGATGAAGAAGATCTGTGGCAGGCGTTTTTTGCTCATCGCTTTCTCTTGTCTGATTCTAGCAAACCCAGAGAAGCAGAGGTCTCATGGCCCAATATGGTGGCCCTATTTTTGGCGTAATTGCCATCGAATTGAAGATCCACTTTGGTGGTTGCGCCTTGAAAAACAGATCTCACAACTTCATCCCCTGCTAACATCTGAAAACCGGCTGCCCTCATAACGTATTGGAGAGATACCAAATCAAAATAATACAGGTGTGCAATTTGAAGCCCTGCAAAAAAATCGGCGTCTGGATTGCGCACCCCGGGGACTTCTACATACACGATGCCATCCTTGTTGAGAATTTTATGCAAGCTATTTAAAAAATCAATTGGTGAGGGAATATGCTCTAACAAATGGCTCAGAATTATCAGGTCTGCCCGCACCCCGGCATCAATAAGCACGTCTACGCTGCCGTAATAGGTTGGGATACGCTGAGAATTGCTATATGCCACACACTGGGCGTCCAACTCGCTCCCCCAAACGCGATTGCCGCGCTCCTGAAAAGCTTTTAATATCCCCCCAGGTCCGCACCCCACCTCCACAACCGCTTGACCTTCCAGGCTCAACCCTTGAGATGCAAGAAATTCTAAAACGCGCCCCCCTCTACGATAACTTCGCAAAAAATACTCATGATCAATTTTTGCGGTGCCTCGATACAATTTCCGGTAATCTGCTTGATAAAATTTTTCCAGGGAAGCGTGAGTCGGTCGAGGGCTCTGAAACCCAAGCCCGCAATTTTTGCACAGATGCACCCCAACGGGTATCCCATAGCGATCTTCCTCGGCTACCCGTGTAAATTGCGTGCTGCCACATAAGCAAATTTGCACTGACTCAAGCTGATAGAATCGATTATTAAATCGCCGAATAATTCGATGATGCTCCAGCCCCGCAATATATTGGCTAAACTTTTGCCACACTTTCAACCACATAAGCTCTCCGCCAAGTCAGATTCTATACTTCATCTTGGGCAAAAAACCAATAGGCATTATCAAACCATTTATAAACATCTTCTTCGGCAAAATACCCCTCTCCAATTAGTTGTTGCGTTAGGGGGTAATCGAGCAATTTCTCACGCTCAACAACTTGCTGAATAAAAACGGGAATCTCCAAATCTTCATCAGGTTGATCTTCTGCGAGGCGAGACAATATCCCCATGCGATGGTTGCCGTCCGTGTACACAAAAACTTGGCCGTACTTGGGGTGTACCAAGAGGTAACCGGGGATTGGGCCTGCTTGCTCGTCATACCCGGCAGCCATCAACGATTCGATCAAACCCAAGAATTTCCCATAGGTATTTGGGAAATTCTGAACCCTATCCATTTTTCTGGCACGCCCAGATTGTTTAAGCTTAATACTCCAGGGCACAACCCAGTACTGAGGTGGAACCGACAAATCTTGCGGAAGGTGAGCGATATCTGGCGAAAGCCAATCCTCCTGCCCGGTGCGAAGGCGATAATAACGGGTTTGAGTTATATCAAAGTTTTCAACGCCATGATCAAGAACCCTGTCTACAATTTCGCGCTCGGCATTCAGATGCGCGGGCAAAAAATATTTACTGACCATCCGTCTAACCGGCAGCGCGGTTCGCGCCTGAAAGGTCTCCGATTTCGTTAGCAGAATATAGCCTCTGGGGTGGTCATACATGGTTTCTTTCACAACCGTCAAACCTGCTTGACGCACTAGTTCCAACAACGATTCCCTGCCTTTGCCTCTGCCTTCATCTTTCTCTGCCCGAATGGCCTGGAACATCAAATATCTAGATATTTTTGCCAGATTACGCAGGGTTCTTACCTGTAACTGCTTGATTTGCGAATCACTTAAGCCGCGATATTCGTCTGATTTTCCAATATGATAAATAACATTAAGAAGAAGAGTTAAGTCAAAAGTCCCCAACATCGAGTAATCAAGCTCTTCCATCGCGCCCTGAAATACGCGCACAGGGTAATAACGCCCATGCAACTTGGAAAATGCATCCATCACAAACTGAGCCTGACCAAGATAGTGGGAGTCTTTCTCAATCCCTACCGCCTCGCGCGCACCCGCTTGAATGCAGGCGTGGAGGAAAAGCCCCGCATTACATCCAATTTCCAATACCCGCTTGCCGCCTAAGTCAAACGGCAGATTGGGCTGCACAAAGGCATGCCATTTACTCATGCCGCGATCGAGCGAGCGGACAACAATGCGTTGGCCATGCTTGTTGACAGCCGGGGTTTGTAATCCTGGCGCAAAACGGATTGGCTGATACCAGGGAGATAATTCGCCAATTTGCTTGCGGAGTCCCTGCTGAAAAGTAAAATATCGCTGAATGTTTTGAAAAGTCTCATTTAGCCGTGCTGTCATCGCAAACCAATATTTCATCCCGCCATCCTCGCTTTAATAAATTCAATCCAGGCCGGTGCTCTCTTCTCCCAAGACCAACGCTCTTCCACAATGGCGCGATTTGCCATTCCCATCTCAAGCACCTTCTGACGATTCTCTAAGTAATAGGCTACCCTGGCTTTAATGGCATCGACATCGCGATCCACTAAAAAACCATTCACGCCATCTTCAATTAAATCCTCTGATCCGCCCACGCGGGTAGAAATTATTGGGCGCCCACATGCTGCCGCCTCTAATACGCTCAAGGAAAACCCCTCTGAACTTGACGCACAGATATAAACATCAATCTCATTATAAAAACGCGGCATTCCCGACAAAGGCACATACTGGCCGTCTTGGGGCATCGCCAATTTCAATTCTACACCCGGCAAATGGCTGGCCGGTTCAATATATTCCGAGATTCCTTTCCGCCAGTCATGCTTTTTGTTCCCTGAAAATCCAACACGCAGAGGGCCGCCATTTCTCAAGGGCACAATTGGCCTAAAAAGTTCAATATCAACCCCGTTTGGAGTATAGTCAACATCTAATCCCGCCTGGTCAAAGATGCGGTGCAAACGGCGGCTGACGACGTTTACGCCCTGAAATTTCTTTAGAAAATTTACCAGTGGTTCGGGAGGAGGAAAATCAAGATCGGGCTGAGTCTGGCGGTCATCCCAGGCGTGATGCGAGTGAATCCCGGTGAGTGTATTGGCAAACGAAAGATAGGGGAGCTGATTGCCAATTTTTTGTTGAGGAATGCCAGGGAAGAAGCGCGCGAGTTTACGATGCTGGATTTCACCCATCAACTGCCAGCCTAAAACAAATACCGCATCGTATTCCTCATATATTTCTTTGATGGGTACATCACCAGCTTTTACAAAAGCGGTATCGAAACAAAGATCTGGGTCCGAATTATGCTTAATTAGCGCTTGCGCTATGGCATCATAGGCCCAACTGGGTCGATCACATACAAGCAATATTCTTTGTTGCATCTGCATCCTATAACAATTCTTCTATGTTTGAGTAATGTCCGTCGAAAACCGTCGGCGTAACAATGCTAAATGGCGCCATAGAGTGTCGCAGCATAAATTGTTGGATCTCACCAAGATAACGAGCATTTGCCTGCTGAGTTTTTAATAATCGGGTTCTCTCTGCTTTAAGAACGGTAGTGTCCGCAAAATAGAATTCAGCATTGTCTACCTCGTGGGCGGAATCCAGATGGGGGAAACCATCCAGCCCCGCGACAAATATCTGTTGAGCCCCCATGACAATGGCTACTGCCACAAGCAAAACCGAAACCGTGCGACAATTCGCCTGAATGATTCCATCTTGAATGTCGAAAGCAACCATATGATTATTTTTGAAGATCAAATATTCATATGGCCCAGAGTAGTTGCTGCAGATCGTGTCCTCCCAAAAATAGGGGCTCAACAAAGCCATGCTCTTCGTTGAATCAATGGTGTGAGCATATTCCAGAAATCGCTTTCGATTGGTGAAGGCGTGGTAATGTGGATGAATGAAATCGGTAATATGATTGGCGCCTAACACCAATGCATCATATTTCGCTATCAATGCAAAAACCCTGCTCCGATATTCATTCAGAGAAGGGCCGTTTCCGAGAACTAGACATGTCGCGCCAGAATGACGGTTGAGATATGCGGGCGGAAACAAGGGCACATTTGCCTTCGACTTTGGCTTGCGTCTCTCAGAATTTTGCCCCCACAAACGGCGAAATATCTGTTTAAGCATTTTCGATATACTGCTTCAGCAGTTCGTCGCCAGTCATGAGATTCTCAACCCGCAGAAGGTCTTCAGGCACATCAACCGCATGGGATTCGTAAAGCGTTTCTACAAGTTTCACACCGTGACCATGCTCTAAAATGCGCATCATGTCCACCGATTCGGCAATTTCTAACGGGGTCGGCGACATACGCGTGTATTCGAGTAGAAAATCTCGCCGGAAAGGAATGATGCACACCTGCTTGAAAACTGGGATCTGGGAGAAGGGCTGTTTCTTGCGTGTTGGAATAGGCTCGCGCGAGAAATACAGTGCGTTGCCTTCTTGGTCCATCACAACTTTTATCGTATTTGGATCTTCAAATTCTCTCTCTGTCTCGATGCGCTTCACAAGATTGACACACTTCACATCAGGGTTCTCAAAGAAGGGGTCAATCGCCAAATCAATCATCTCTGGCCGCGTCATCGGCTCATCGCCCTGCACCATCACTACCAGATCGGCGTCCAAATCTCGAATAGCTTCGGCAACGCGATCACTTGCTCGCTCGTGTGTTGGCGCGGTCATAATCCAGCGTCCCCCAAATGCATCCACCGCACGGCCAATCTCTTCGTCTGGTGTCGCGACAAAGACAGCATCCAGCCGGGAGCAGAGCGCCGTGCGCTTGTAGACATGTTCCAGCATCGAGTGCCCCAAAATGGGCGCCAATGGCTTTCCCGGAAATCGGGAAGAATCCATACGAGCGGGAATTACAGCAATTAAAGACATATCACACTCTCCTGCTTATTCAAACAGCAAGTTTTCTTAGGAACCACATTGCCAGGGAGTAGTTTTTCCCTGGCCGCTTGCCAACGGACACAAGCTCAATATCCTCCGCCTGCTCACGAGTGACAGAACGCCAATCCGGCCACAAGAGATATTCTTCTTCCACAATCTCAAATTTGGTAAATGCTTTTTGCAATCGCTCATAATCATACACTCGATGAGTATTGAAGACTAAGGCCGGAGGGCCAAATGGCACCGTGACTACTACGCCTCCTCCAGGCTTTAGAATTTCAGCAATTCCATCAATCGCCTTAAAGTCGGCAGCCCCATCAAGCCGATCTCCGTAGCGCCCCAAACCAAAATGCTCTAGCGCGCATATCAACGTGACTGCATCCACCGATTCTAGAGCAAGCGATTGGGGTAAATCCAATACATCACAACTTACGTTTTCAAGGCCAGTATATTCAAAAGTACATGGATGAATATCTTGATGGACGGCATTGTATCCTAGCGCGGCTAAAAAAAGGGGCAACAATCCAGATCCGGATGCAATATCAATTACGCGGCTTCCCGAAGGGAAATATTTAGAAATCATTCGCAGTGCAAACGAGATCTCGTGGTCTTTCATTAACAATTTTCCGCGGTTATAACTACCTACACGAACGGGTTCACCATGACGATCATCTTTGATGCGAAACATGCAGGCGACTTCTGAAGTGGGGACACCATATCCTTCCAAGAATTGTTCGCTCTCTATAAGCGCCCGAACATCATGGTGGAATTCATCCGCACTCTCGCGTCCTGGCGGAATACGTTTAACTTTAGATGCGAACCTCTTCACAATGTTCCGAAAGCCAGTCATTTATAATACCTCCACATCCTGCGGAATTTTTCAGTTCCCCCTGCAAATCTACAAACCTTATTCATCCCCGGCCCCAAAAAGCAAATTATATTGCCGATTTTTTCGATGAACTTGCAAAGGATCAAAATTGCGCGCCTGGCCGGTTAGTGGCTTGCTGTTTGCCGCAATCGAGATTTGGATATCTCGAGACAGGCGACCCCGAACACTACGCATAAAAGCAAATTGGTGGAGAAAAGTTTTCAGTTTTTGCCAGCGTGACGACAAAGGCACATCGAATAGAGATCCTTCATCTAAACGCATGGGGGCCGCATTAGCTAAATCTAGATCACCAAAGTCTACCGCGCATTGGAGAATTGCCTTCACAAGATGCTCGTTCGCCGCGTGTCGAATGAGCGCTCGCCCAAGTTGTGCGGTTAACTCTTTGAGTTCAAAACGATACAGAAGCCGCAGCGCTTCTAAATAATCGGCTGGTCTACCCGCAGCCGCCCTTATTTCGGGAGACGCAGCATCATCAAAGGCCAACAACGCGTTCTCCGTCAATTGCTCCAAAACCCTCCGGCAATCCCGGTTGGCTTTCAAGCGACATAATCCGCTAGCGGCTTTGATTAGAAAGAACGGACTCGGTTGCTGCTCGGTAATTTGCAAAAACAAAGTACGCGCTCCAGCCGAATCGTCTCGATAGAAACGCGTCCATGCTCTGCGAAGCTGATAGGCTGGAAAGAATTCTAATAGCGCGAGATCTTCATCGAAGGTTATTGGGCTTTGCTGCTCCCAAGCAATGCAAGTAAAACGCTCCCATTGATCGTCGAAAATTGGGTTGCCCAGGGCGTGGATTTGACCGGACAGGCTTTCGATGGTTGGCGCATCAGGCTCGACCAATGTGTCGATCCAGGAAAGCAATTGCGCCTTCTTTTCTAAGAAGGGCGTGTCAACTGTCATACTCACCAACGGCTGACGCGTCAAAATGTAGTTCGCTTCTTTGCCGACGATCTGTCGAAGCGAGTCCACTCTTCGGAGTCTGGCAACCTGCTCACCGTTTAAATAGACCCCCCTAAGGTCACTGCCGGTGTGGGAGACTTTCCCCTCCTCGATCACATAATACTCAAATCCAAAACGATCAAGGAAGTCATAAAACTGTTCAGGGGCATCGCCGTATTTTTGAATATTGTGCGGCGTCACCTCCAACATCAACGTGGTAGCATCGGCGTTTTGCTCCAGAAATTGACGCATGCCATACAACACTTTGGCTTCGTACCCATCCACATCTATTTTGATTAAATACGGACGTCCCTGTAATGGCTGCTGGCGCACAAAGGAGTCGAACGTTGTGGTCAAGAAATGATCTTGCGCGTGGGTATAAACAGGGTTATCCCCATCAACATGCATATCATCGACATCGGCCAGCGCGTAGCGGAAAGGGTGAATGTTGTTGCGCTCCGCCAACTGGATATTCAATGTGAGCAAATCAAATAATGGCGCACTCGGCTCGATTGCATATACGCTATCTACTGCGGAGCTTAATGAAATAGCGTGATAGCCAATATTGGCGCCAATATCGACAAATGTTTCACTCGTCTGTGCTAATGCGCGCAGCACAACACTAATTGCAGGCTCAAAGCACACATCAAAAATACCCGATCGGCGAGAAACCGAACTGCTATATGTGCAACTATCGACAAGATATTCACCATAAGGAGTATGGGCAAGATCTAAGGAATAATTATGATATACCGGGCGCTTAAGCGTTGCCTCCCTTAGTCGTTCGATAAATCTTGCGACTTCAGTTTTCACTTTTTATGCCTTGGAACTCATTTGGCTTTTGAGCCAATGACGAGAGGATTAAGATGCCCTTTGGGCGCGATAACCTGGATGTGTTTAAAGTTGTATGACTGCAACAAGTCTTGCATTCCTTCAACGCCCGCTAAGTGTTGATAGGAACGCCCGGCATATTTTGGATTGTGAAGACGCGGAGTATTGCCCTGCATCACAATGGTGTCTACGGTCTGTTCTAATTGACTCATGACGTGGTTGACGCCTTCTCCAAAGTGGTATGCCACTCTGAAAATACAGGCAAGATCAAAATGCCCCAGAGAAGTGAAGTCTAGTTTTGTAGCATCCGCCGCGACAAACTGAATCTGAGAATAATCGCTGCCTGTTCTATCTGAAAACCAATCGCGCACAAATTGGGCCTGTTGCACATCGCGGTCTATCCCAACGACTTCAACGGCGCCGGCCTCCAGCATTCTTTGATCGTACAAGCCGGCATTGCACCCAATATCCAATATGCGCTTCCCTCGCAGGTCTGGGAGGTGCTTCGACAAGAAATTACGCCAATTGCTCTCTCCTGAATGGGGGTCGTTTTTTAGGTCAGGACGAACAGAAACGCCATAGCCAAAATAGATGTAATAATACCAACTCTTCCGGCCGCTCGGACTCAGCTCCAAGATGCGGGCCTCAAGGCGTTCGACAGTATCTCGATTCCAGATGCGGTAAAAAGGCTTCAAAAATCTCACAAAGATTATCCTTCACTAGATCCTATGATTTCATTTAGGGGGATGCCAAAAGATGAATGCGTAGCTACATCCCGCACAAGCAAAGCATATAGAGATGGATACCCCAAACAAGCAGCCGCGGCTGCCCGATGATGTCCATCAAAAATCTCATAACCATCTGGGCAATAGGCATAGCCATACCTGGTGTTAATCAGCGGTTTTTCCATAACCCAAATGAAATTCGAAAGCTGGGTGTAATCATATCCATCGTTGTCGATAGAATTGAAAACTCGCATAAGTTTCCCGATTTTATTTTCTATCCACTGATCAGACCGCACATCGGCATTGATGCCCGCCTGGCGCAAATTTACATGCCACTGCCAATAATCCGTTTGAGGGTATTCCAACTGCCGGTTTTTGACAAACGCACACATAAATTTGTGCTGCATACTGTTGCAGATACTGTAGTCCAATCTGCCATCCGCATCGGTACAATAATCATCTAGAAACGATAGCGTAGAGGCATCTTTTACAGGGATCATTTCGCAACGCACTGGCCGCTGCATGAAAAGCTGGCCCATATTTACCTGGACAATGTCAACCGGCATCAGGCCAAAACGCATTAGGCGCTGATGGGTTTTCGAGATACCAAATAATTTGAGTACGAGTTCCTTACTTGTATTTTCGGAATCCGCAAAAGCCCACTTCATGATGCTAATTTCAGCGTGGCGCAGCCAAATTTGTCTTAGTCCCTTGGTGGAGTTCATTCTACGCTTATTTGCTGCAATGGCAGCATCTGAATCGGGCCATTCTCATCTGCAACCGCCATCCAGGGTTCCAGGCGGCGCGACCAGAAGTATCGCTGGACAAATGGAATGATTCTTGTCTTGGGGCGGGCATCAACAAATAGCACGGAGCCAAGATAACGGCCATCATCCTTGCGATAGACACGACGACCAAGATGCCTTTCTTGGAGAGCGCGCTTTGCCGAGGCTTCATGCTTCATCCCACCAAAATCAATATGATTTAATACGCCTCCCAAAGAAAAGCAATCAACTTCAATCTTTGGGATTCCTAAAAAATATGCAATAGAAGCGCGATGGGAGCCATCCAGACGAATTCCATCAATTGTCACAGCTACCCCCTTGAAATTCGACTCAGATGACTGCGTTTTCAGATCGTCGAATAGTTTGCCAAATCGCAGACATCGGGCCTGGGCCGAATCGCGAGTGTGGCCTACGCTTAACAAGAAACGCCAATAAAGGGTCGATGAAAAATCAGCATCCACGCCACCCTGAGCATAGACTTCGAGAAAGTCGCTATGCCTCATGCAGTCATACACAAGATCAACTGTATCTACAAGGATCTGGCTGCGCTTGCCCCGGGTCAGCAACCAATGCTTGTAGGGACTGTTTCGCACCCCTACGAATTTCACACCCATAACCGTGAGCGAGCCTCTGAAAGTTCCGGTGAGATCCCGAAGGAGGAGATGCTATCGAGCGCCAACGTCATCACAAAGGCTTTTTAAAAACGGCTGTTAACATTCGGTAATCATTGTCATTCACGGTATCACGATCGTGCAGGGATAAATCTATTCCTTCAAACATCTCAAAGCGGGCGCGGACATCCTTTTCTTCCCAGGGGATCGGGTGAAGTTTATTCACTTGCTCTTGGGTGCGCAAATGAACATGCAAATATACTAATCCACCTGGCTTGAGAATACGCCACAATTCAGCAACGATAAGCTCTGGGTAGGGAGTATGATCGATTGCGTTTAAGCAAAAAGCATAATCACAACTACCTTCTGGAACGGACGTTGGCGCACCATCAAACGGAACGATCGGGTAGGCGCAATTTCCCCATGCGTTATATTCATCGGCCAACACATCAATGGGGTAGGCCGCTGACAACTGCGGCAATACCGAGAAAATCCCGCCAAATGGCCCGCATCCAAAATCGGCAATTACTAATCTGGCAAGATGCTCACTTGTAAGACCAAATAATTGCAAATACTTTGAATAGATATGGGTGCCTTTATCTAGCCCAGACTTTTGCCAATACTTTAGTTCTGAGCCTTTTGCGGATAACTCACCCTCTTCAACCCATGAGGGAAGATTACTATTTGCCGTCTGGCCGGGTGTTAATAACCCAACTAGACGGCGATAGATATAATGCCATACCTTTTTCACGAATGCGTTTGCCAAAATATTAACCCTCAATTTTAGAAGCCTGAGCAACCAACGCTTCTATATCTGTCATCACGCGATTGCCCTGAACAAAGAATCCGTAACCATTTGTGGTACATAAATTCTCTGGCGGGGCATGGCGGAAACGATCTAACAATGCGATAACATCAATGGGGCGATGTGTCAGAACATACTTTCGAAAACCAAAATTGACACTGGCGCCATTCCGCAGCCACCAGGTATCCCCCAGGTTTCCAATGCGGCTGCTAAACAGGGTCAAGCGATCCTTATTTGATGCGTAGGGAGGGTGCATTATGGGATCTTTAAATACTTCTTTTATGGCGCTTAACCGAACAATCACATTGTGATAGGCATAAGACATCCAGCATAGGCGCTTGCGTGGATAACCTGGATATCTAAACAATGCGCTTCCTGCAGCCTCTTCGACGAGCGTTACATGTTCCACACCTGCTGAACGCCGAGGACTCAGTCCGCGTAGAAATACCGCCCCATCCTCTGTGACATGGATTTCATCAAACACCCCGCTAACCGATTTCGGCCAGCGCTTGAACCATTTTTCGAGTGTACTAAGATGTGGATAGTAGCTATCCAGCATATCTTCTCGTGTAACGGTATTCAATTGTAGGGCCACACATTCCGGATTCTGCTCAAGAAACGTCACTGCCTGGCCGAGGAAATCTTGTTGCTGATAAAAGAAGTGGTCATTATCTACCAGCATCAAATATTCATACTGACCATCATATTCTGCCAGCAAACGATAAAGCGTACCCAGGTAATAATCTTCTGTTTGCTTGCAAACACCACGCCACCGAGGCGCATTGACTTGCTCTATATATTCATTAACAAGTTGTTCCGACCCATCGGTCGAGTTGTTATCTAGCAACAGTACATGCAGATCTTTGTAATAGGGCACACAATCAATAAACGAATCTACCGTCACTTTATAGCGCGGTTCCTGAAGATTTAAACTCGTCCGATATCCATCATAGTTCGAGAGGACAACTAATAATTTATCGTGCATCGTTCCCCCAAATTGAGATCAAGGCAATCGCCGATGCCCCGCCTCTATTATCGCGGTAGATACAATTTTCTGCGCTTGCGATATTTGATTGAACCCAAATTCCAGAAAGCTCAAGTTTGTAAATTTCATGCATATAGTTCTTGCCATGTTCTTTGGCGTACTCCTCAATTGAGGCTAACATGGCGGGATCAAATTGATAAAAATTCTTCCGACTTTCATCCTCCGCCCAGCCAGGTCTTTGCCCAAAAGGAACCGAAATAAAACAATACTTGCTTGTATCTATTAAGAATTGCACAATCTGCATTTGATATCCTGTGATCCACGCGGCATCAGGATGGCGCAAACACCCAGCATGCTCTATGGCAGATATTGCGGTACAAACATCGAAGGGGCCGTGTCTTTGAATACGCCGGGCAACCTTGTGGTCGAACTCAGCCTGAAAAAATCGATCTACAAAGTTCTTTCCTGGCCGCTTCATGTCGATGCCAAATGTCCGCAGTCCGTAGGCCTGCTTCGCTTCCCGAATATACTCGGCCTTATTGCAACCAAAATCAAATAACGTAAGCTTATGAGGCCAGCGCGGCGACTGCCCTGAAAATGCTTGCTCCAGTCGATCGTGCACCCAGGGAACCTCAACACAACGCTCAAAGGGCGGCTGCCCCTCTTCGTCTGGATTGGCGTAATTATATGTTTTGGTCATCGGGTCAAATTCTATCTGCGCTTCCCGGACATTATCTAACGCAAATGGCTTGATCATTTTCTCATCCTATGTTTGGTTGCATAATCCTTCAACTCTTGCGAAGAGCCAAAGAGACGGTTAATTTCATTTTTCCATTTAACGCGATCGACATTCAGCAACTGAGACCTAATTGCTGCTTCCCCACTCTCTGCGCCTCCATCGTGGACAATTTCAAGTTGATCCCACTGTTCATATAAAACAGATTTTAAGCCCCGCAAAGATTCTTCGTATTCGACGGTATCAAAATTTGGCACCTGGCCGCGCAAAATATCTAATGCTAAAGAAAGATGGTGATTCTCTTCTTGAAGACTCGCTATTTTCTCTTCATCATCGAAGCGCTCTATCTTTATTTGATTGATCAGTAAACGGTCGGCTAAATCGCCCGCAGTAACTATTCGACGAAATAATTCCAAGTCAATCATTCTAAGCCAACCACTTGGAATTCAGGTAAGGGGAAAATGAACTTGCCACCGCTCTGCAGGAATTCTTGTTCCCGCTCTAAGAACTCACTCTTGAAATGCCAGGGCAAGACGAAGAAATAATCCGGGGAGGTGCTGCGCGCTTCGTCTTCAGAGACCACCTTAATGCCAGGCCCGAACCATGTCTTGCCCCATTTATAGGGGTTGCGCTCTGCGGCGGCGATCACTAATTGATCGCTTATGCCGAAAGATTGCATAAGCGTATTCCCCTTGGTGGACGCGCCATATACATAGGTGCGCTTGCCTTCGCGAACAGCCTTTTCGAGAAAATCGCGAACCTGGCTATGAATGCGCTCAACTCTTTCGGAGAATTGCTGATATGGAACATCGGTCTCTAAAGCTAACTCAAACTCTCGCATACTAAGGGCGTGCACACTGCGATCAACTTCGTAGAATTCTCCCACTGCGTCAGCGTGGCAACAATGTAGACGAAAACTGCCGCCATTCAAATTATTCAGATCCACTTTGATAATTGCCAACTCGTGAGAGCGGAGCAAATAATCCATCACATGGATTGTGTAGTACCCTAAATGTTCATGGACAATCGTATCAATGGAATTCGTCGCCAACATGGAAGGCAGATACGATAATTCCAGCACCCATAGGCCATCGCGTTTCAAGATCCTTTTTACCGAATCGACAAAAGCATTAGGATCATCTAGATCGTAGAACATGGAAATGCTCGATACGATACGGGCTTTTTGTGAATAACGGGCTAAATAATGTTCATGCGTAAAATAATCCGGAATAACCTCAATTCCCAACGAAGAGGCCTCTTCCCCCAAATTCAGCGCCGGCTCAAACCCCACCCGCGTCAACCCTTTGGGATAGAAGTTCAGCATAGTCCCATCGTTGCAGCCAATATCCACCACAATATCACGATCATCCAGCTTAACCATTGTAGACAACTCATCGACAATGCCCCCCAGGTGCTCTGTCATCGTGCGATTAACGCCAGATTTGTAAAAATATTCTCGATATAACAAATCATAGGGCGTAGTGTGTCTTAGCTGAACAAATCCACAGGCGTTCTCGTCATCTTCGGGCGAACACCTTACCAAATCTAAAGGCAATGGTCGATTCACAAAGTCGTCTGGTTGGTATCCAAACTTGCTAAGGTAAGTGTCACCCAGGCTAATCACAGGCTTTAATGCGGAAGATCCGCATACTCGACATGTTTGGCGTGTTTTTAGTTGCATAATATTCCTATTGAAATTTTAATTTCGAAACCGAAGAAAAGTTTTCGCGATTGATTTTAGCCGGCCCGTCAGTCGGGGTTGAGCGTCTTTGCGATACTGAACATCCACAAAGTGGCGAAAGTCCCTTGCGAAAGTTTCGTATTCACGGATGTCACCCATGCGCTCAAGTTCATCAAGCACATGCAGCGCATACCCAGGGTGTTTAAACATTTCTAATAACAGCATAAATTTTGGGAGACGCTGCAACGATGCAGGTGTCGATAAGAAGAATTCTGGGCGACGAACATATAGCGCGTTAGACCACATGACTTCTCCCAATGCTTCAGGGCAATCAGCTATATTGTCACGTTTGCGTGCACGTATTTTTGCAAAGCCCAAAAGCTTAAAGCCCAAAGAAGACAAAAGCGCATCAACGTCGCGGAACAAGGGCTGATTTTCGTAAACTGCAGTGAACTCTACTTCAGTCCACAGCACTAATACCTGCTCTTTGAATGTATTATACCCTCCCTCAATTACTCTGATCTCCCCCCCCTGCACATCTAAATTTACATAGTCAATTGAAGGAACAGAATTTTCTTGCAAAAAATCATCTAATCGAACCGCCGGGCAGGATTCTTTGCGAATGGTTTCGGTAACGGATAGCAAACTTTGGAAGCCTATTAACTCAGGCGTATTTGCCGGGTAAATTGAGCTACAAGCCGGATTGCGGGTAACATAGATGGGAAGATCCCCAGTAACATCTGAAAGCGCATAAGGAAAACAAGTGTAGTTCTGGTAGGACATTGTTTCGCTTGCTTGCTCTAATCTTGCAGCCTCTGCTTGATCAGGCTCAAACGCAACGACATTACACAATTGCTCGATTCCCCTAAACTCAGGCAGGGAAGCGTATCTACCACCAATATCAAGGATCGTAAAAGGATCGCTTTGAAGATATCTCTCGAAGTTCATCTCGACTCCTGCTAGGCATGTTCCGCAGACTGCAATTCGGGATTGTAAAGCCGGGCGTAATGTTTACCATTGGCCACTAATGCATCATGTCTGCCCATTTCTACAATTCTTCCGTTCTCTAAAACAACAATTTGATCTGCTTCTTGAATAGTGCTAATCCTGTGTGCGATGACAATCACAACAGCTTCATTGCGTAAATCGTTTATGGCCTGCTGAACCTCAGCTTCAGTAACATTATCTAAGGCGCTGGTAGCCTCATCAAATATAAGCACTTGTGGCTTATGGAGTATGGCGCGTGCAATCGCTACACGTTGGCGCTGTCCACCCGATAGTTTTACCCCTCTATCCCCAACCATTGTTTCATATCCATCGGGCAAGGAGGCAATGAAATCGTGTAATTGAGCATATCGTGAAACACGCTCAACCTCCTGAAATGAGATGTTCTCCTGCCAAAGGACAATATTCTCAAGTAATGTACCGTTAAACAAAAATGTGTCCTGACTTACATAGCCTATTTGGCGGCGCCAGTCTGAAAGTTGGATCTGCTGTATGTCAATGCCATTGACTTTCATGCTGCCTTGTGTGGGATTATAAAGGCGGACTAACAAATCCACTAAAGTGGTTTTCCCAGCGCCAGTAGCCCCAACAAGAGCTGTTACTTGACCATAATGGCAGGTGATTGCTATATTCTTAAGCACAAGTTCAGCGCGATCGCCCGGATACGCAAAAAATACGTCATCAAATTCGATGGCTTCGATGCGGCCACGAATGGCACTCGTGAGAGACATTCCGTCATTGTCTTCTAACGGCATCGCATCGAGTACTTCTGAAACTACTTGGATTTGTTTGTAGTTAGCCGACAATTGAATGAAGGTCTGACTAAGCACAGTTGCCGCCGGCAACATTCGGCTTAATGCCAATGTTTGAGCAATAATAATGGGTAACGACAGCCCTCCCGCGGACATGAACACAACCATGTAAACCATCACAAGGATCACGATCACGCCTAAAATCTCATAAATAGCGTTCGGCATTACCCCATAAAAAGCAGACCGCATCTGGAGGCGAACGATATCCCACTCATTGTTACGAACCTGACTCACAAGTTCTTTTTGTAATCTTTGAATCTTGGTTACTTTAATGCCATCAATCGCGTCGAATAGTTTAATATTTCGTTTTTTTCCCAGTTCATATATTCGAACCGATAGTTTTCGATAGGGTAACTCAAACACTCTCCGAACCAACAGAATGGTTAGGGCAACAACGCTACCTAACAAGACAGTGCTTTCCCAAGAAAGGTAGATTGAAAACCCCCCCAGTGCGATCAAGGTCACCAATGATGCGAATGCATCACCGGCGAAGAGCACCATGCGACTTACGTATCCAGCCGAACTCAAATCTTCGTGCACCCCCCCACGTCCGCGTTTTAGAATTTCATTGTATTGAGCCGTCAAGAAGGCCTCAAACATCTGTGAAAAAATTCGTACCCGGACTGAGCCATTTATCCAGGTTGTTAGCACGCGTATCGAGACTACGATCAGCTGCTTGATAATAACGAGTACAACGAAGACAACAAGTATTATCGGAAGAATTTCCAGTTGGTTTGCATCCCAGCCAACATAAGCTAAGGCTGAGTCAATAAAATCGAGTGATGAACTTCCAGTCGTCTCTGGTGTTTCAAAGAATATCGCCAATAATGGGATTATCAATCCGAGGCCAATAACATCAGTTAATGAATTAACCAGGGTCAAAAAAACGAATAACGCTATTTTCTTAATTTCCGAATAGATTACGAGACGCAGATATTGCTTTAACATACATTCACATCATCAAGGGGAATATTTCTTCAGTTAGGATGCTGCCATTTGTTGTGCCACTAGAATCTTAAGCATTTCCTGAAAGTTTATCGAAGGCTCCCAGTTAGTCACTCGCTGCAATTTTGCTGAGTTGCCGATCAGAACTGGTGATTTTCGCGTGAGAATTGCTTTATTCTCAACGACATGCTTTTTCCAATCTAATTGCACTGCATCAAAAACATATTCAACAAATTCTTGGACACTATGGCCCTTACCGGTTGCCACCACAAAATCATCGGGAGCATCCAAAGACAAAATCTTCTGCATAGCGACCACGTAATCGGGAGCATAGCCCCAATCTACAACTGCGCTCAGATTACCTAAGAATAATTTATCCTGTACGCCGTTTTTAATCCGAACGGCTGCTGCAATGATTTTCTTTGAGACAAATCTTTCCGGGCGGTATTTGGATTCGTGGTTATACAATATCCCTGCAGCCGAAAACACACCATGCTCTTTTCGGTACAGTCGGCACAGATGAATTCCTGTCGCTTTGGAGATTCCATACACGGTTACTGGTGCAATTGGAGTATATTCATCCTGGGGGTATGTATCCACCGCACCAAACACATGCGCAGATGAAGCATAAAATACTTTTGATTCCAAAGAAAATTGGCGAACCCCCTCTAAGAAATTTAGCAGCGACAGTGTGTTAACCTGGTAGCTATTTTCCCATACAGACCGAAAATCACTGTGCTGCTCTTCGGATGAATGATGAAAGGCTGCCAAATGGTAAATTTCTGTGGATGGAAAAATTTGTAGGAGGGCATCCACATCATCTCTGTTGCAAATGTCAAATCGATCAGGTAACGACAAAGAACTATTGGTCTTAACTACATTCATATCGATCCCAACCAGATCGTACCCTTGTTCATCAAGTAAGGCATAAAGCAGCCTGCCATCTTGACCATTGCACCCAATGATAATCGCGCTAGGCATGAATTGCACTTTCCTGGTCTATGTTGCTTTGAATGATTCTCATCAGTATTTCGGGTAAATCCAGGGTCGGCTCGTAACCTGTCAAGGCATGGATTTTTGAAATATCTGGCATGCGCCTTTGCATGTCTTCAAATCCACCCACGTAGGCCTGCTCATATGGAATCAACTGCACATCCGACGAACTATCCGTAAGTTTTTTTACCAAAAGCGCCAACTCATACATTGAAATATCTTTATTATGGCCGATGTTGAAGACTTGCCCAACAGCATCGGGAGTCTCTGACAAGCGGATGATTGCCTTCACAGCGTCACCAACCCAAGTAAAGGAACGGCGCTGTTGTCCATCGCCATACACAGTTAGCGACTCATTTTTCAATGCTTGCTGCACAAAGCGCGGCACAACCATACCATATTGACCGGTCTGGCGAGGACCAATGGTATTGAACAAACGAAAGATCACCACCGGCAAATCTTTTTCGTGATGATACGCTAAAGCAAGGAACTCATCCATCATCTTTGAGGCCGAGTACGCCCAACGGTGATGGATCGTTGGGCCTAATAAAACATCATCATCTTCAGAAAAGGGAATCCGATTTCCTTTTCCGTAAACTTCCGATGTCGAGGCAATTAACACTTTAGCACGATAACGCAAAGCTGCTTTTAGAACTGCCTCTGTTCCGCCCACATTGGTTTCAATTGTATGAACAGGATTCTCGACAATGAGCTTTACGCCCACAGCAGCCGCTAAGTGAAAGATCACATCACATTCACTTGCTAACCGGTCAAGAACAATCTCGTTTGTGATGGTATCAATGGCAAAATGAAACTTTGGATTATCAACAAGATGTTGGATATTCTCAAATCGTCCTGTTGACAGGTCGTCAATCACCGTAACGGTATGACCGCGTTCCAATAAAATTTCAGCCAAATGAGAGCCTATAAATCCTGCCCCACCCGTGATCAAATATCGTGTCATAGTTGTTATTCCTGAAAATGAACCGCTTGCGCTTGAATTTCGTCGCTCCAAAAGATATTTTCAATAGCGAAATCTTCTTGAGAAAATATTACCAAACCTGAAATATTTATAAAGGATGAATTATCGTCACCGATTAACAATACATCCGACGCATGAGGGAATTCTATATCAAACGCCGAAGTTGGCAATACCGCCCACTGGGTTTGTGTGCCCACCATGAAAAACTCTATTCGAGACAATGAGCGCTTGTACATTCCGTGCAAGCCATCCATTCCATCACCGCTTTGAAAATAGCGGGGGTACAAGGCCCTTCCAAACCAAACAGATTTACCATCATCCAACAATCTCTGAAAGTTCGCCGCATCTTGAGTGGTGAGCATAATGTTTTCGCCTATCAAGGCTTCGACCCGTGCACCCATGCTGGCCTGAGTATAACGCGGGGGGATGATTTTTTCCATCAAGGGCAGGGTAATGCCTACGAGCAAGATCAACACTCCCGTCATCCAATATTGGTGAACCTTCAGGGCAGAACTTTCAACCAGCAACTGATTCCGCGAACGCGCAGGAGTCGACTGCCCCATAACCCAGCGCTTCAGCCCGTACAGAATCTCCACAATTCCAATGCTATACATCATCGCGGTAATCCAATCCACTTCCAAAATCCAGCGTCCGCCTGAGCGCCCGAGCAATGCTAAGACAGCTATGTACGATACCCCCGTGAAAACTGGCACCAAACCCAAAACGCGTTGCCGCCTCCACAAGGTAAGCACGCCAACCAGCAATACGATCACAGCCCCCCCCAGTGGCATGAAAGATTCTGAAACCAAATTGCCGTCCCAATCACTCCACCAATAGGGCAAATTGCGCACATAGGTTTCAACCGAGCAACACGATGAAAATGCGGCTTCTCGGCTGCCAGTCGTAGCAAGATTTACTGTCGCAAAAAGAATATTCGGCGAAACCGGCAAGTACATGAACGATTGAAGCTGGCTATTGACGAAGTGATGCAGGAATTTCTCGCTCCGCGTCCAGGGGGCCGCATTCTGGTCTTTGGGGGGATACTTGCTCCCAGGCAACTGAATACTTAACGCAACTTTGGGAGGCTTCCTGTATGAATAAACATCATCATAGATGGGCGCATCGCCTCGAACACCGATAAAAGTCTCGATGATTTGGCGTTCATACCCTGGAGAAACAATATATATCTCCCCAGTATATTGCCAATTGCGCCACATCCAGGGGGTTACTATTAATGCAAATCCTAGCATAGCAAGGCCGCTTCCCTTAATCACAGCAAGCGGCTGTTTCCCTGCCAAGCTTAATCCCCCAAAAAGGAACAACAGCAACAAGACGCCCAATTCCAGACGAATCAGTAAGAAAAATCCTAAAGCCCCCCCGGCCAGGAGGGGGAAGATCCCTCGCCGGGGATAGTCTTTCACCCACAAGACCATCAATGTTAAAACAAGTACAACGCCCACAGTGGCCGGCAGATCGGCCATCAGTACTTTGGCGTGAGAGACCGTAATGGTATCTGCCAAGACAATGGCATTGCGTTCTCGTAAGATAATCAATAACGCGGCCAAGACGCCTGATGTTCGGCGGTGCAAAATGCTAGTCAAATAGAAAATAAGCCCTGGCAAGAACGCTACAAATGCTACTTGCCAGGGGATGATGTCTTCGTAACCGACACCACTTATCAGATGAAATAATGCCAGCAAGCTTGAATACACCGGTCTGGCAACGGCATATCCCCATTGGGGGTGCCAGAAACCGGCGCCGACCAGAAGGCTTTGAGCAACGGATTCGTAGAGTAATGCATCTGAATTTGGCGAAAACGAATAATTAGGCGACCGGGGAGGATCTGCAAACCAGCTTGGCTCCAATGGAACCGACATCCAAACAAAATAGGCCGCAACCCAGATGAAGATGGCGATGGCCCAATCTTTTCGACCTCCGGAAAACCAGGTCAGAAAAGCTAATTTGTTTTTTCCGAGCCGCCACAACCACACCAGCCCAAAAGCGATTAATAGAGCCAAGAAAATTTGGACACTAAGAATTGGCGTCCCCGGCAGACGAAACACGCCGGTTTCTATGGTCTCTTCTGCATAACCATATCCCGATCTTGCCAACCAAATCCATGCCAGCAAGCAGGACCCTAAACCGGCGAACCCCGCAACAAGAGGCTTTCGATTGAAAGCTGATGGATCGCCTGATTGAAGATGCCATGCCCCGATGACCGGCAAGAGTTGCGCGCTGGCAAGGGCACACCAGATTATTAGAGGCATTAAGCGGCGCAAGACCTCCCGCACAACCGGCTCTGGCGTACTCAAGCTATGCAGCACGACCTGCACACTCAGCAGCACTAATCCAAACAACAGTGCAATCACGATTGCGGTGTTTTTTCTTGAATGGAAACTATCGATGCAGCGTTTTTCCCATTGTTCAAAGCGCGTCCGCTGCCACCAAGAGAATAGAAACAGCCCAAAGATCAAGGCAGTCAACAATACTGTCCCGCCCAACATCATAATCCGTGCTGTTGAAAGGCCCAAGAAGCGCGCTGAAGCGAATTCTGAGGGTGAGGCTAAAATAGCGCCTGCGACAAATAATCCTTCAAGACCCGATATCAGCAAGAATATGCGAAAAATAATCTGCTTCATATTTAAGCAACGCTCCGCCCTTCCGACACATGAAGAGCAGTCAGACAGGGAGTATTTGATTAGCTTGCGCGCGAGGCCTCTCAAAAAAATTACTTTGAGGGTGCAATTTTCTACAACTTTTTCGCGCAATCTTTCTCTTCAATCTTTCTCCCCTCCACTATTTACTGACGGTGAAGTATTGTACTACCCGCAAATTGCTTTGACAACCCTGGGGCTTCGTGCAATAATATCCATATCATTTTTACCGTTAGAACTTACGCAATTCGT